>JBAQCP010000067.1:0-14203 GCA_049294295.1 Gammaproteobacteria bacterium
CCCGGATTCCGCTGCGCTTCATCCAGGCTACACTTATAAATTGAAAGTGAATCTTATGCCTATCTCCACACTCCGCATCGCTGATTTCCGTAATCTAATAGCCGTAGATATTTCCCCCTGCCAGCAAGGTCTTAATGTTATTTGCGGGGATAATGGCAGCGGTAAAACCAGCTTATTAGAAGTCATATACTATTTAAGTTTAGGAAAATCTTTCCGCAGTTCCACAGCCAGCCGTTTGATTAACCACACAACCGATAAATTTTCTATTTTTTCTCAACTAGTTAACTCGCAGCAAATAATCCCCGTAGGCATAGAACGCAGTGCCCGTGGTGCACCCAAAATGCGTATTGCTGGGGAAGATGCCGCTAGCATTGCCGAATTAGCCAGTTTATTACCGGTGAGACTGATAGATGTTCACTCGCATGATTTTTTTGAAACGGGCCCTCAGTGCCGCCGTCAATATCTAGATTGGGGTCTTTTTTACCTGTTTGATGCATTTTTGCCTACTTGGCGCCAATACGAGCGCGTTTTAAAACAGCGAAATGCAATATTAAGAGATAAAAGGCCGAAAAAAGAGTTAGCAGTCTGGACAGAAGAGCTAGTAAAGCACGCTAAAGCGCTGGATTCAATGCGAAGAGAATACGTCACGCTCCTAACCCCCCTGATTGTTAAAGCATTAAATGAATTATTGCCAATTTCGAATATTGAAATTAAGTATCTACCTGGATGGGATGAGAGCCTTGATTTTGCAACGATCTTAAATGATGCCTACCTAGACGAGTATCGTACTGGTTACACGCTGCATGGGCCGCATAGGGCGGACTTGGAGGTGAATATTGATGGGGTCCCCGTTAAGCATTTTTTATCACGAGGACAGCAAAAATTGCTTATTTGTGCTATGATTATTGCCCAGGGAATGGCTTTAACGCAGCATGTAAATAAAGCTCTTATTTACCTCGTAGATGACTTACCCGCCGAGCTAGATTTAGCAGGTAGACACAAGCTGATGGGGTTATTAGCGAAACAAAATACCCAAATTTTTATGACGGCTATTGAATATAGCGTCATTCAGCCGTTTATCGAGGATCATATTCAAGATTTACCCGTGAAAGTGTTTCACGTGGAACATGGATGTGTAACAGAGAGTGCCCAGAGCCTAGATTTAGGATGTGTGTAGCTTGGATGGGGGTTTATTATAGCAACTCCCACCCAAGCTACACCCCGTAATAACGAGAAATAAAGACGCGCCACCAATTTAGGAGTAAGAAAAGTGACTGTTAATGCAGCCGAAAACTACGATTCATCCAAAATTAAGGTATTAAAAGGCCTGGATGCGGTACGAAAACGTCCCGGTATGTATATTGGCGACACGGAAGATGGCACAGGCTTACACCATATGGTGTTTGAGTTGGTTGATAATTCTATTGATGAAGCATTAGGCGGCTATTGCGATACGATTTGGGTAACGATTCATAATGATGAATCGGTTAGTGTTAGAGATAACGGCCGGGGTATTCCTGTCGATATCCATCATGAAGAGGGACGTTCTGCGGCAGAAGTTATCATGACCGTATTACATTCTGGCGGTAAGTTTGATAATGATTCCTATAAGATTTCAGGCGGCTTACATGGTGTAGGTGTTTCCGTTGTTAATGCTTTATCTGAAGAATTACATTTAGTAGTAAGAATTAATGGCAAGGTTCATGAACAGTATTATCAATTAGGTGAGCCTAAAGCGCCTTTAGCGGAAGTTGGTGAAACAACAGAGCGCGGAACAGAAGTTCGTTTCAAGCCAAGCGCCGAAATATTCAAAAATATTGAATTTAAATACGAAATTTTAGCTAAGCGCCTGAGAGAATTAGCCTTTCTTAATGCAAAGGTGAAGATTTTTCTAAAAGATGAACGCACTGATAAAGAAGATAACTTTGAATATAGTGGTGGTTTGAAAGGGTTTGTAGAAGATTTAAACCGTAATAAAACACCTATTCATCCCAAGATTTTTTACTTTTTAGCAGAAAAAGATCGTGTGACGATTGAAGTTGCCATTCAATGGAATGACACCTATCAAGAAAAATTATTTTGCTATACGAATAACATTCCACAACGCGATGGCGGTACGCACGTTGCTGGGTTCCGTGGTGCATTAACCCGTGTGTTAAATAACTACATCGAAAAAGAAGGTTCTAAAAAAGAAAAAGTCGCGACATCCGGCGATGATTTGCGCGAAGGCTTAACGGCTGTTCTTTCCGTTAAGATGCCTGATCCTAAGTTTTCTTCTCAAACGAAAGATAAGTTAGTATCTTCAGAAATAAGATCCATTGTTGAATCATTAATGACAGAGAAATTCCAAGAGTTTTTAATGGAAAGCCCGCAAGATGCTAAAAGCATTATGTCTAAAGTGATTGATGCTGCTCGTGCACGAGAAGCTGCACGTAAAGCGCGTGAGTTAACGCGTCGTAAGAGTGCGTTAGATATTGCTGGATTACCAGGCAAGCTAGCGGATTGCCAAGAAGAAGATCCTAGTCGTTCTGAACTCTTTTTAGTTGAGGGTGATTCTGCGGGTGGTTCTGCAAAACAAGCGCGTGACCGTAAAACACAGGCTATTTTACCGTTAAAAGGTAAGATTCTTAACGTTGAGAAAGCTCGATTTGATAAAATGCTATCTTCAGCTGAAGTTGGCACGTTAATTACAGCTTTAGGTTGCGGTATTGGGCGTGAAGAGTATTCACCTGATAAAGCACGTTATCATTGCATCGTTATCATGACTGACGCTGACGTGGATGGTTCACATATTCGTACACTATTGTTAACGTTCTTCTTCCGTCAAATGCCAGAATTGATTGAGCGTGGTTATATTTATATTGCACAACCTCCTTTGTTTAAAATAAAGAAAGGTAAGCAAGAGCGTTATGTGAAGGATGAAAAAGCCTTAGAAGAGTTGTTAATTGTCACTGCGTTAGATGGTGCGACACTTTATCCTGGCGATGGTTCTTCATTGTCTGGGACTGCCTTAACGGAGTTAGTAAGCGAATACCACGCATGTCACAATTTAATTAACCGCTTTGCTAAGCGTTATCCTAGAGAGTTTATCGAAAGCTTAATGTATGTGTCGTTTCTGGGAGAGGGAGTATTGTCTCAGCACGATACGATGCAGACCCTCATGAAAGGCGTTGAAGACAAATTAAATAAGCAAACAATAGTATCTGCCTTCTATACGATTGATTTAGTACAAGATCAAGAGAGGGGTTGGTGGTTACCGAAGTTGAATATTACTAACCACGGCGTCTTACATAGCTATCAATTAAATACCGATTTCTTGCAGTCAGTTGATTATCGCAAATTATGTGATTTTGGTAGTAAAATCAATGAGTTGCTCAAACCCGATGCTTATGTTCAACGTGATGAGAAAAAGCAAACTATCGAGACTTTCACTCAAATGATTAATTGGTTGATTAGTGAAGCGAAGAAAGGCCAAGGTATCCAGCGTTATAAAGGATTGGGTGAAATGAATCCGGATCAACTTTGGGAAACAACGATGGATCCTACTAAACGTGTGTTACTACAAGTTCGTGTAGAAGATGCTATTGCGGCTGATCAAATATTCACCACCTTAATGGGTGATGAAGTGGAGCCTAGACGCCAATTTATTGAATCTAATGCACTTCATGCATTGAATTTGGACGTTTAAATAATGTAGCCCGGATGACCTTCGGTCATCCGGGCTACGTTTCCTATTTACTCTCCTTTTAACTGTCCCCCACCTGTAAAATAAAAGCGCGATTCTCTCAAAACTACTGTTATAATTAAGAAACTATGCTTTTTAAATAACGGATTAGTGGAGTGAGTTATGTCTGATGTGATGTTATCACCTGAGCAAGCCGCCCAAAATCAGCATCGACTGCTTGAGCAATATGCGGCTGCGACTAAAACAAAAGTCGTCAATAGCCCACATGATCTTGATACCAAAGATAGAGTATTAGATGAAATGCTCTCTTGGTGTAAAGAGCAGACTAATATTGTCGTTTTAAAAAGTGCGATCATTCTTTCTGCGGAACCCACCTCTCGTACCGTGCAAAATTGTAAATCTCTTTTATTAAGTAAAGGGATACATCCCGGACAAGTATATGCCGCAACGCCTGCATTAATTGGTTTGCTGCTAGCAAGTGGTGACATAGAAGATAATGTGAAAAAACATAAAGGGGAAACTAACGCCTCTTTTAGTGACCAACAACGCCATTTACGTGATTTAGTGAATGAAGCCGTCAGTCAAAATGTTAGTGATATCCATATTCAAGTGCGTCAAGCTTATACCAAAATTCGTATGCGCCAACATGGTGAATTACATGTTTACGCAGAATGGTCGGAAAAAATGGGACGTGAACTGGCTTCCGTTGCGTTTAATAAAGAAACTGACCATGCCACCTCTCACTTCAATCCGTTGGTTCCACAAGATGCTTCCATGCCACTTAAAATTGCGGGGCGTGATATTCGTTTACGTTTAGCGAGCGTGCCTGCACACGGCGGCTTTGATATGGTAATGCGTATCTTAGCAACCGGTGAAGAGCGCGGAAAAACATTAGATGAGTTAGGTTACACAGAAAATCAAATTAATATTATTAAAATGGCCATGCGTTTACCGTTTGGTGCGATTATTGTAGCGGGTCCAACAGGTTCTGGTAAAACAACGACATTAGCAAGCTGTATGGAAATGGTAGAAGACACTGCAAAATTATATTCGATTGAAGATCCAGTTGAAAAAGTTGTAGAAGCTGCAACACAAGTACCTGTCAATACAGAAAAAGAAGATAGAAGCTTTGCGAGTATGGGGCGCGCTGCTTTACGTATGGACCCTGATGTTATTATCCTTGGTGAAATGCGTGATGAAGATACCGCACATGTGATGGTGCGTGCTTCTATTACAGGTCACTTGGTATTAACTACTTTACATACCAATCGTGCAACAGCCATCGTGACGCGTTTAGTTGATATGGGTATTTCACCTGTTTTATTAAGCGATAGCAGTGTGTTGCGTTGCTTAATGTGCCAACGTCTTATTGCAAAAGTTTGTCCTAACTGCGCGATTCCTCTGAGAGCTTCACCCTTACACCAAGAAAATATTCCTGATTGGGAAGCAGTGCTGGGTAAGGATATTGTTGATAAAGCAAAGGTGCGCGGTAATGGTTGTGATGTTTGTCATAACACAGGTGTTAGTGGTCGTGTGGTGGTTGCAGAAGTGATTTGGGTTGATGAGGAAGGCAGGCAATTTATCCAAAAATGCGATACGCTAGGCTGGGAAAAATATTTGAAAGAAAACGGTTGGATGGATTTTAGAGATCGTGCAATTGACCTGATACAATCTGGTGTGTGTGATCCGTTTGATGCAGAAAAAGTTGTGGGGCCAATTAATCCGGCGACACAATCGCGTGTGTATAAGTATCAATAAGTAACATAACCTAAGCAGGTAAAGAGATGGAATTTTCGCAAGATGAACTAAGAAAACAAGCAGCCAATGTCGTCATGGCTTTTAAACATTGGCAATTTGGTACGAAGGCCCAACTCGCTTTCTTAGAAGATCTTTATGTCTTAATTAATGATGGTATTCCAGCTAATCGCGCAGTTGAAATGATGGCGCAGGTGACACGTGGATTAACCCGTGAAGTTGCTCGTTCATTGGCGCAAAAAATTTCCCAAGGCCAGCCATTAGCAGATGGCATGAAAGAATGGTTTTCACCCAATGTTGTTGAAATTGTACGTGTGGGTGAAGCAGGTGGTGCGTTAGCGCAGACCATGCAATCCGCTATTAATATGTTATCGCAACAAGGCGTTGCTATTGGTTCGTTTGTGACAGCGGTATCTTATCCTTTGTTTGTTATCATGATTGCGTGTTTCGTTATTATTTATCTCAATAATTCAGTCTTCGTACAATTCAAAGCGATTAAGCCCATGAATCAATGGCCAGATGCCGGTATACGCTTAGTGCATATTGCTCAATTTATTCAAGCATGGTGGTGGATTGTTGTTGTCGGCGTTGTCGTTATACTGGTTGGTCTGCGCCGAATGTTAGCAAATTACGTTGGTGAATTTAGACCAACGATTGATAGATTCCCCCCTTTTTCATTATATAGACGTTTAGTCGCTGCCAGATTATTAGAGACTTTAGGGTTGTTAGTATCAAATGGTGTTGTATTTAAATCTGCAATTAGAGTTTTACAATATCAAGCAAATCCTTATTTAAATTCGCATTTGATGATGGCTGAACATTTATTAAGTACAGGTAAATCAAATATTGCTGAAGTATTAAATACGGGTTTAATTGACAACGAAGATTTAATGCGTTTGCGTGTGATGGCAGAAGTAAAAGGTTTTGAACATGGTTTGGTACGTATGGGTTTGCGTGGCACTGAACAAGCAACGGATACCTTAAAAGTTATTTCCCGTATTTTTGGTGGTGTGTTGTTATGTGTCGGTGGTTTGTTAATTGTCATTATTGTTCAGGGTATATATTTGACGGGTATGTCTATGGGGACAACGTAAAGAGTATATGATGATTAGACAACAGCAAGGTGTGACATTGCTCGAAGTATTGCTGGTGCTGTTAATTGGCATTAGCATGGTTATCTTTTCATTAAGACAATATCAGGCTTGGCAGCGGGATGCTAATATTCGATTGTTAGTGTTTAATGTTAATCAAACATTAGCGGCGATGAGTAATTTTTATTATGCCAATTGCAGCCCTAGTAGACCTGATCCATCGAGTGCATCAAGTGCTGCCACTCTTCCTGCAGGCCGCTTATCACCAACAACGACCACCCCTGTTCTTATTGATATGGCTACTGATTTAGTGACACCCGGTTACATGCCAACGGTAAAAAATAATCCCTTAGTAGTAGATACCACTAGCTATATTTTGCAATTTAATAAATATACAGCACCCAGAAGCATTGCAACCAATAGTGGAACAACACAAATTGGAACCATTGTCAGATGGATGCCGCAGGTGTCGGTTTTAATACGTGATGTTGCAAATGTTGCAACCTATCAAAAATTATTAAATGCTGATTGCACATCGAGTTTAAATGGAACCACCGTTTATCCCTGCAGAGCGAACCAGCCAGGCGACTATATTGTTTGGGAGAAACCACCTTCTTATTTCACCCAAAAATTAGGTAGTGAATCAAATAGCTGGGGTTCGTTGCCCACGGTACAACAATTTAATCAAATGTATACCACCCGCCCTATCACCAATTTAACTGGTAATAGTCATACACCGGAATTCCAATATTTTTATTGTGGCGGTTAGGCATGATGAGGATCAATATGCGTATAAATGAAAAAGTAACACGGATAGCCGGTTTTACCTTGATAGAAATGCTATTGGTCATGGTGATTGTATCGACCATATTATTCATGGGGCTTGGTTATATTCAGCAACGTACAGAAGCGTTGCGAATTGATAAAGCGACCTTGCAGATGCAGCAAATTTTAAATGCAAGTTTAGCTTTTTATGTTAATAAAGGAGAATGGCCGCAATCAGGTATTGGCGGACCAACAGTCGATCCTAATACTTTAATGGGCACTGATTATATTCCACCCATTAGCCCCTTTAATTCACCATGGGGCATTGTGTATTACGGTCAATCAACAGATAGTAATTTTTATGTGATAGCGGGTGTCGTAGGGACTGGCGCTGCAGCAAATGCGCAGGTGCTGGCAGGTCGTTTAGGATTATCTTATACAACTGCAACAGTGCCATCGGGTTCAGCACTTATTACGTCACCACCAACCAAAACCGATTGTGATGTAAACGCAACGACTTGTTATGTTGTTGCCTCAGTTACCATACCTGGCCAAAACTTAAATAATGCTACTTCAGTTAATTATACAGGCTTATATCGTAATGGTGGTTGCGTACAGGTACCTATTTGCCCTAGTGGTACCGTACCACAAATTTTTGTTGTCCCCGCTTCTGTACATGGCACATATGATTCAGGCAATCCAAATAATGTTTATCCACTTAGTAGTTTTACTGCTTATGCAACTGGAACAGGTTTAGCAGGAAGTGGTCCCAATCCCACCCATTGCTCAAACAGGCCTACAGGACAGCCTTATACCAGCGCGGACAGTGATTGTTTTGCAGCAGGCCCTGGTCAAACAGGCACAAAAATCTCCACGGGTGATTATTGGCGGGTATGTTTGAGTGTCATTACAGAGAAAGGTGTGGCCAGTTGGGGCGGTACGAATCCCAATTCAGGCCTTTATGACGGTACTGTTCTTGCTATTACACGGTGTTCTTTAGCGAACGAAAATGTTAAAAATTCAGGATTTAATGTATATGCCCCATAGTAAGTAAGATGACAGCAGCTAATTTATGATGAGAGGATGAAACGATGAATAAAATATCTAAATGGGTCATCATCAGTTTATTCGGTATGATAATGATGTCAGGGGCTTTAAATGTCTATGCGAGGAATGCCTTACCTGTAGATACTGGTCCAACAGGCAGTGATTCCACGATGATTGCGCCTATCAATACAACGGCTACTCCAATGGCGCCAATTATAAAGACGGGCCAACCTAGTGCTGCTATTACTGGCGGTGATTATTCTTCACTGAAATCTTGCCCTGGTGATCCTTCTTCTACAACCTTAGCAAATCAAGCACCTAATTGTCCTGATATAAATGGTCGATATCCTGGAGCTCTTCCAGCAGATCCTGTTGTAAGCTGTCCTGAAGTTTGTATGGTAACTAATTATACCGCTCCAGATTACTCATCAGCTAAAGAAGGGGTGTGCCCAGTTGGTTATACACAAATTGGAGCTTTTAATATGCAAGAGGAAGTATCTTCTAATACAGGCATGTCACATGTTGCCTCAAATCAAGCTGATTACGATAATTACACTTCGAAGGGTTGGAATTGCCCATACGCAGGTTTTGCTGACGGCACTTGGTGTGTTGCTTGTAATTCTACAGGAGGAGACACAGTGCCTGGTGGCTCAGATGGCGCATGGGTTTCGTCTATCCCAGCGAGCGGAGCAGCAGGACGACCAGGAATGGTGTATTCAACCAGTCAAATATTAGTTATTGGCGGGCAGAAAAACTTTAACAAAGGTCCTAGTGGCGGTAAAGGTACGCCCATGTGTTCTGGTGGCGACCCCGGCTCTTGTTCTTCAGGCGCTGCTAATTCCGTCTTTCGTTATCAATATTACATTTATACCTGTACACCAAAGCCAGGTAGTGTGCATGCAACAGGTCAATATGTTCCTGCCTCTAAAATTTGCTCGCGTATAAAGCCTACTTGGAACTAGCAAAATTAAATCACCGGCAACGTTAACGTTGCCGGTGTTTTAAACCATCCGTCTATTCCCCAACTATATGATGTATCATCATAATAGATCAAAAATTATTTAGACTTTTCCCTCAAATCTCTTATACTGAATTACCAAGTTGAAACTAATGTGACTAGTTTGGCATAAAGTCAGAAGATAAGGATGAGATGCCGGATCATGAAAAAACATGGAATATTAATTAGCGCTTGTTTAATGGCTTTACTTCCATTGGCGGCCGTCGCGGGATGGCAAGTCTCAAAGCCTGGATCTGCTGCACCGCGCGAACCATTCTTTCAAGCGGGTACTCAACAGAAAAGCGCATATCTACCGTCTGCCTATAGCAGCCGCTCTCTCCCTAATCAATATGCACACCTTGGCCAATCTGCTCCTGTGTATGCCGTTAGTATTAGTGGTTCCTTGAAAGAAAATATTGAGCGCATCATGAATCGCTACCATTGGAAAGTGGTTTGGAAGGCGCCTTATGATTATAACTTTGATGGTCGCGTGACCGGTTCAAGTTTGCCTAATGTGATGGAAAAGTTATTGCAACCCTTCCCGTTACAAGCCGTGATGTATATGTCTAATCGCACGTTGACGATTGTGCCTAGAACAAGAGTATAGGAAGCTTAATATGTTTATGAAGTGGTCTGTTCTATTGTTATCTGCCGTAATTACGCTAACTGCCTGTCATTCTAAGGTATATAACCAAACACAAGGTAACATTGCTGATGTGAAAATCAAAGCATCAGAAGCACGTATCAAATCTGATAACGACGCCAAACCGCCTTCTCCATTGGTGATGAAAACTGGGATGTATGTCGATACAACGCCAATTAATCTAAATAAACAACCCGCATGGTTAAAAAGTCAGATCGTTATTCGCGGCGACCAACTTCCTTTCTCTTATTATAGCCGTACCATTGCAAATGGGGTGCGTGGGAATATCTTAACAAAATATCAAGTTGGCTTAGATTCTGGCGCTAAAGTTAGCTTAAATTATTCAGGTAGCATTAAAGGCGCTTTAGATTTATTAGCAGCACGAGCGGGCTACGTTTATTCAGTGCAAGGTGGCGCTATTTATTGGCAAGCCTTTGTCACCAGAACCTATGATATTGCCTTTATGCCTGGCGGTACCGACTATTTAATGGGTAGCCAAGCAAACACCGGCACTAATAATGGCAGCAATCAGGCCGGTGGTGGTGGTGGGCAAATGCAGACAAATAATTATACCCAGGGGGGGTTAGCAGCAGGGGAATTTAGTAGCTTAAAAGGTACGTTATCTGTCTGGAAAGATTTAGATACAACTGTCAAAAGCTTATTATCACCTCAAGGTACAGTGATTGTATCTGAATCAACGACTTCCATCACCGTGCGCGATAGACCTACTAATGTTCAATTAATTGGACAATATATTGGTAACTTAAACCATAACTTATCTAAGCAAGTGCTAGTTAAAGTCCAAGTATTAGAGATTAACTTAGAAAATGATTTTGAATTTGGTATCAATTGGCAAGCAATCGCTAATGCTTTTACAAATTCAAGATTTATGATTAATGGCAATTATGGTACACCGGTAAGTATTACGGCATTAACTGCCCAAAGTCCCATTGACGCAGCTTCTGTTGCGCCCGCTATTCCACAATTTGGCTTACTAGGTAAGGGTAATGCGTCTAGTTATACGATTTTGCTAAATGCGTTAAGCCAGCAAGGTAAAACATCAGTGGTCTCAGAGCCTAGAGTTGTGTGCTTGAATAACCAAGTCTCAGTTATTCGAATTGTGTCAACGGAAGGTTATTTAGCAAGTATTCAAAATACCAGTTTGGCGACAACATCCTCTGGCACAAGCAACTTGGGAACAGTGACATCACAGGTAACGCCAGGCAGTGTAACAACGGGTTTAACACTTTATCTTTTACCTAAGATTTTAAGAGATAAAATTTTCTTACAAGTTAACGCAGACTTGTCGACTAATCTAGGAATTAAAGATATTAGCTCTGGTTCGGGCACAAATCAGACAACTATTCAGGTGCCTAATGTGACTGAAAAGCATTTTAATCAACGCAGCATGATCAAATCGGGTGATACGCTTATTTTGTCTGGCTTCAGACAAGTGAAAAACATTGCGAATGCAAATCAGTTTTTAAATTCGCAAGCATTGGGTGGTAAGGGATCGCAGGAAGTTAATACGGAAACAATCGTGTTAATTACGCCTATCATTTTGAGCGGAAGCATCTAATGTCCTACATCACTCGTGAGGATGGTGAGCATTTTGTCATACCGTCTTATCGGGACGTGTTATCATCTAAGCGTAAGAGCCAGCTAAAGAAAGATATTCTGGCTCTTAGTCAAAGCTATGGCGAATACATTACGCTGCAGCAAAAAAATTCGCTGCAATATGAAGTCGCTTTTTCCCCAGATACAGGGTATTTGCTAGGCGAATCCATTTGGCAGCACTTTAAACGCCCATTAGATATGATTTACTGCGAAGCTGTGCCTAACTCGCAAGAGGCATTGTTGGTGATTGTAAAAGCGGGCAGTGTCTATTTAGATGGTAGTTTCCCATTAGATAGTATTCCTGAAGAATTAATCATTTTTCTCACCCAGCAAAATAATTTTGAAATTTATACCTACGGTGATGTACCGCTGGTAGAGCATCCTACCGATGGGAAATTTGCGTTTGAAGAAACGGCAGTTAAATCATTTACTGTTTTGGACAAACCCGTATTTCCAGATTTACCCTTATTAAAAATTTACCAGCTGCAATTAGTCGATACGGTATTAAAAGCGCACGGTATAGGTACTCTACCGTTACGCCCAATATTGACTGCAGTAGCTTTTGTCGTATTAGCGTGGTTTGCATGGTCTCACTTTACAGCGCCCTCTACCGAAGAAGTTCAGACAGTGGCGGTTGATCCCTATCAGCCGTATTATGATGCGTTATCCATGCCATCACCTGCAGAACAAATTGAGATGGCGATGGACAACTTAGATTCTACTTTCAGTATTCCAGGATGGCAGCCGGTTAATATTGAATATGCCAATGGCATATTAACTATCGCGATGCAGTCGATAGGTTCAAAAGTAGAAATGTTATTTGAGTGGGCGAATCAACACAAAGCGGAAGTGTTAGTGAAAGTAGACTCAATCAATCTAATGATGAATATGCGGCTTAATAATCGTGTAGCAGCAAAGGCCATATATCCTACTAGAGAAGTTGTAGGGGCACTGATTGATCGGATAGCAACAGTTTATCCTGGCAATGTTTTGCAGTTGGCCTCGATAAATGCTAAGGGTGGGTATAGTGATATTCCTATGAACATCAAAATCGAGCAAGCAACACCCTTAGTTATACGCATGATTGGTAATCAATTACATGGATTACCAGTAGTATTACAAGGTATGAAAATGACTGTAAAAGACGGCCAATTAACCGGTTCTATTTCAATTGACGTATTAGGTAGCTAACTATGACCCCAGATCAAATTCCACCATCTGCTGATTCCACTTCTAGTCCTCGGCAAAAAATTGTTGCTGGGATCGTTGTTGTCGTTGTCATATTTTTAATTTGGCAAATTTACGGCATGTTTTCTGGCGGTAGTACAGCAGCTAATGCAAAGATTGCTCAACAGGCAGCGCCGCCTCCACCTCCTCAATCCGTTCAATTAGTTGCAAAACCAATTGCGATGACGCCTAGAGAAATGGAATTAGCTAAAGCTCAGGCAGACACTCAGGCTAAATATGTTGCCGCGTTGAATGAACTGCAGGCATTAAAATTATCGCAGCAAATTGCAGAAGCCAATCAAGCCATTATGACAGCAAAGCTTGCGACTGTTACGGCTGAAAAAAATATTGTTGATGTCGTGAGCAAAGCAACGATGCCGGTGATGGCTGGAAACTATGTTCAAAGTTTAGGGGGTGAGCCGTTGCAACAACAGCCCCCAGTAGAAGCTAAGCCTGCGCCTTTAGTGGTTACATATAGCGTCATTTCAGTTTCTCAGCTGCAATATAAATGGCATGCTGTGGTTAGTTATAATGGCAATTTATATAGCGTTACGATTGGCGATGTTTTACCAGCTGATGGAGCAACCGTTGTATCTATTAACAAATCAGGCATAGAGTTAGAAAAAAATGGCGCGCGTACTAAGGTTTCATTAGTACCTATTATTTAATTAATTCTTACCTAAGCCCTGCACTGTGTGCAGGGTATGTACAGTATTGACCCTTCCCCTGCTAGCATTGTATAATTCTCGCCTATAAAAAATGTAAGAGCCCACAAAATATGCAAAGCAAATCAGGTTTGGTTTTCGTTACCTCAATGATTCTTTCATCCATGCTTTTTGGTTGCGCTTCTACCCAGCATCTTGATTATGGTGTTGTTTTAAAAGAACAGAAAGTCTCCGATATGAGCTATCAACCGGGTAGAGGCACGTTAGTTGGTGCAGGTACAGGCGCGGGTGTAGGAGCTGGGATGGGTGCGGTGTATGGTGCTCTTGTGGGTGTGACGGCTGGTAGTATGATTAACTTAGCCACTGGTGGGCTCGCTTGGCCATTAGTCCCTGCTTATGCCGTTGGCGGTGCTGTTGTTGGTGCAACTTACGGTAGTCTTGTTGGTGGTGCAGTTGGCGCTGGAACGGGTTATGCATCAGATATTTACAAGCAAGGGGATGGCGTTTATCAGCTAACGATTAAGCCTGATAACGCTACCGAAAATTTAACGATTACACAGTACGCGTCTCAGCCGATTCTTGTGAAATCTCGTGTGGAGATTTTGATGAAGGGTGATAAGACGTTTGTTGAGAGTTTGAATTAATTAAGCTTGTTGGAATGCTGCCATAGCGAGCGGGTTGCCCTTCGAGACGGCGCTACGCGCCTCCTCG
>JBAQCP010000068.1:0-5906 GCA_049294295.1 Gammaproteobacteria bacterium
TTGCTCTTCGAGACGGCGCTACGCGCCTCCTCAGGGCGAACGGCCAACACTTTCAAACCGTTCGCCCTGAGGAGGCGCGTAGCGCCGTCTCGAAGAGCAACCCACTCGCTACGACGGCATCATGTAATCTTACAACGTAGCAAATACCTTTTTAGCCGCAGCCAATGTTTTCTCTATCTCTTTGTCTGTATGCGCACCGGAAACAAATCCCGCCTCAAATGCAGATGGTGCAAAATAAACACCCTCAGCCAACATACCATGAAAAAATTTCTTGAATCGTTCTACATCACAGCCTTTTACTTCTTTTTCGGAGGTAATCGCTTTAGCATCCGTAAAAAATATTCCGAACATGCCGCCAATCGAACTCGTCAACAATGGGATACCAGCAGCATTAGCATGTGCCTGTAATCCTTGCATCAATTTTTCAGTTTGCAGGCTTAGCTGCTCATAAAAACCTGGTGCAGAAATAATCTCTAATGTCGCCAACCCTGCACTCATAGCAACTGGGTTGCCTGATAAAGTACCTGCTTGATAAACAGGCCCTAAAGGGGCAATTGATTGCATAATGTCTTTGCGTCCACCAAAAGCACCGACTGGGAAACCACCGCCTATTACTTTACCTAATGCCGTAATATCGGGCGTTACATTATAATGCGCTTGCGCGCCCCCTAAACCAACACGAAAACCCGTCATGACTTCATCAATAATCAATAAACTGCCGTATTGATCGCACAAGGATCGCAGGCCCTGTAAAAAGCCTGGGAGCGGTGTGATGAAATTCATATTACCTGCGATTGGCTCTATAATAATCCCAGCAATATCTTTTCCATGCTCTGCAAATAAGGCAGCCACTTCGTCTAAATTATTATACTCAGCGACCAGTGTATGTTGCGCGATACTCTTAGGCACACCAGCAGAATTAGGCACCCCAAAGGTTAAACCACCCGAGCCTGCTGCCACTAGTAAACTATCTGAATGACCATGATAGCAACCGGCAAATTTAATGATTTTATCCCGCTTGGTGTAGCCTCTAGCTAACCGAATAGCACTCATAGTCGCTTCTGTACCTGAATTAACAAAGCGCACCATTTCGATCGATGGCATAAGTTGACAGACCTTTTTCGCTAATTGCACTTCAATCTCAGTTGGCGCACCAAATCCAAACCCTAGCTGCAGGGTTTCTGTCACTTTCTGAACAACATAAGGATGTGCATGGCCGGCAATCAAAGGCCCCCAAGAACCGACGTAGTCAATGTATTCATTGTCATCTACATCAACAAGATAGGCGCCATAGCCACGCTTGATAAAGAGAGGCTCTTTCCCCACACCGCGGAAAGCACGAACAGGTGAATTCACCCCGCCCGGAATATATTGCTGCGCTTGGTCGAATAACTGCTGAGATTTAGTCATTTTTGTTTCACTTTTGTCGTTTAGGTTATAAAATGGCCCCTATTCTAACAAGAGGATGGGTTGTTATGCCATTTAAACGCTATATGTGCTTACTTTGCGGTTATATTTATGATGAAGAAAAAGGCTGGCCACAAGATGGTATTGCGCCGGGAACTCGCTGGGATGACGTGCCTATTGCTTGGCAATGCCCAGAATGCGGTGCGACGAAAGATGATTTTGAGATGATTGAGGTTGAGTAAAATTTAGATCCCTGCCTTCATTGTAATCCGGGTTTCTTGATGTACGAACAAACCCGGATTCCGCTACGCTCCATCCAGGCTACACTTAAGCTATAACACATCAAACCCTGCATACAGCTTCCAAGGAATATCTTCTTCGTGTATATGCTTAACTTCCGCTTTTTCCGGCCCTTGCTTCAACCATTCACTCAGCTCGCTTAAGGCTGATTGCGCCCCAAACGCAACCACTTCTACACTGCCATCCTCCAAATTTCGCGCCCAACCAGAAAGACCCAAGCCTTCCGCCTGATTTTTAGTAGAGGCTCTAAACCAAACCCCTTGAACTTTACCTGTCACCACCCAACGCCGTCCCACTTTATCTGTCATAACGACCTCTGTGTAAAAATAACTACCCGGTTATGCCCCAAGGTATCATTTGCAACAATCGTAAATTGTTTAATAACATCCTTAGGCAGCTCTTCAAAATAAGTATCACTCGTCACAAAAAATGCACGAGTTTTATATTGAGCTAGTGCCTTTTGATCTTCGATAAAAATTGGAACTTCCTCTTGCTGCATATTGACTAAATACTTAATCGGCAAACCATCAGACCTTTCTTTATAAAAAACCAACTGCGCGTGTTGCTCTATTCTCAATTTTTCAATGGCTGTTACAAAATGATAAGCCTTATCAATATAAAGCTCCACGCGCTCAATCACACTAATATAGAAAATAACGAAACTTGTAGCCGCCAAGGGAATAATGTATTTCGCTGTTGCACGCGAATATCGCAACCACAGATTTAAGAACTGCAGCACCATTAAAAGGCTAAGCACCATTCCGTAGTTAATACTTAGACCTGACAGTTTTTGTTTTTGATAAAAAAACAGTATCTCAGTGACTATAAATAAAAATGCCGGAAAGAATAAAAAAAAGCACGATCCTAGCTTTTGAAAATAGATAAAATATTTTTTAGTATTTACGACAGAAAATGGGTAAGCAGCCAATAGTGCTGCAGCAGGCAACATGGGCAGCACATATCTTATTTTTTTATCACCAGGAATGCTCATGCCTATCAAAATAACCAGCATCCATCCTAGCAACTGCAATAACATATGTTTATAAGGTAACAACACTCGGCGCAAAGAATAATAAATAAAACCAACAATGGTTAAACAAGCAAGTGGGAAACTTAAAGCATTATTACCCAAGCCCCCTGTAAAATAGAAATGAAACGGCAGATAAGGATTATCAATACGTCCCACTACTTGCATACGCAATACAGCAGCTCTAAATGCTGCACCGCCTACATGCTCAGCTAATGCTAATAAACCAACCGTACTTAAGGCTAACAAACATAAAGCAATCACACCACTAACAAAAAATTGTTTCACATTTTTATTTAATAAATAATAAATACAAACTACGCCAGCAGGCATGACTAACCCGATAGGGCCTCTAAAGGCAAAGCTTAAAAACATTAACAAATAGATCCAGTAGGCACGCTGTGGTTTTTGCTGAACATCAGCAGAATAGACTAAATAAAAACACCAGGTAGTAAATAATAACGGATAAACATCTAACGACAGCGAGCGAGCGCTTTTCAAAAAAGTAATCGTTAATAATAAAAAGCAAACACCACTCAAACCCCATCTTTTAGATTGCAAACATCCAATCAAATACGTTAATACAACTGTTAAAGCAGCACCAATGGCACTGGGCAAAACGGCTATCCACTTATTTAAATGACCGAACAACTTAGCAAGGCCGTAAATAACCCATGTTGATGTGCCAGGGTAATCCGGATAAGGCTGCTGGTAGGTGGTTGGAAACCAACTAATGCCATGCCGCCACATATCTAATGCAAATACATAAAAACGTGATTCAAACCCTATAATTTCATTAACCGGGTTGGGCCAAACAAAAATTAAAAAGCTGATTAAAAATAACCCGAAAACCTCTAGTTTGGTTGCATATGCGTTCATTTTAGCCGTCTTAGTCTATGCTGGAATGTAGATAAACTAGCATAGATTTAAGGCTTCTCCTATAATCAAGCAAATATTAAAGGGGAAATACATGGATAGTCGCAACCTTGAATTAACATATGACGCAGCCTACCAAGAATTAAAAACTGCCTGCCGCTTGCTGAATGCCGAGAAACCTTGCAGCGAAAAGCACTTTGACACCCTAACGTCAGACTATCAAAAGCTTATTGAACAATTTAAATTATTGCCTGAGGCCTACCCTTTCCACTATCGTCAACTTAGTCAACTTTCCTTCAATTTAGCCATTTACTTATTCAACCTAGGCAGCTTCTTAGGTGCTGCCAATTTTTATTTGTGCACCATTCAATGGCTAGAGCATATCGAGTGCTCTACACAAGATCTTCGTGAATTAATAAAACGCAGCCTGGATTTAGCGGAATGTTATATTTATTTAGCACGCAAGGACTTAGCGCTAAAGGCAATTAATTTTGCAGTTAAAACATTTACTCATATTCCCGCTATGGAAAAACATGATAAAGAAATCATCATAGGTGATCCTATGATTAATTTTGCTGAATTTTATAACCACTATCAAGCACTGTCATCTACTCCAAAGCATTTTAAATCAACACAATTTAAAAACAGTGGATCATTAATAAATCTTATGATAGAAGCTAAAAACTTAGATACTTTACGGAAAGAACTATCTCTTATCACTACAAGCGAAGAAGAAGAAAAAGAGTTATCTAGCATGCTAGAAGAAATCACTCTCCAACATGAAGATATTTTAACATTAAATATAAGCAAATTAGACAGTACATCATTAGATGACGAAAAAATACGAATACAGATTGGTGAATACCTGAAACTTGCTTTGCAACATCGCGATGCAGGCAGCACAAAAAGGCAATTAGAAACCTACGATCAAATTCTTCAGTCTTATAGCATGATGATCCATAAAACGCCTGCAGACTTAGGCGTTATTCGATCCATTACAGAAGATAAAGAAAAACGTCAACGTCAGTCTCAACCTGCTACATTTTTTTCCCGCCCATCATCACCCATGGCCAGTTCATCATCTAGCTCAAACCGAATGGATATGTCTTAATGAAAAAATACATCATTGCTCCCTCATTGTTATCCGCCAATTTTGCTGAACTTGGCAAAGAAGCAAACGCCGTGCTTACTGCCGGTGCTGATATGTTGCATTTGGATGTCATGGATAATCATTACGTGCCTAACTTAACCGTGGGACCATTAGTCTGCTCTGCTCTCAGAAAGCACGGCATAACGGCACCCATTGATGTTCATTTAATGGCTCAACCAGTTGATAGACTAATTGTTGAATTTGCTAAAGCTGGTGCTAGTAGTATTACATTTCATCCCGAAGCCTCTCAGCATGTTGATAGAAGTCTTAGCCTAATTCGAGAGCATGGTTGCAAAGCAGGTCTTGCACTTAACCCTGGGACCTCCTTACACCATTTAGATTATCTTTATGATAAATTAGATTTGGTTTTAATTATGTCCGTTAATCCTGGATTTGGTGGACAAGCATTTATTCCGTCTGCATTAGAAAAAATAAAACAGTTGCGAACCAAAATTGATGAACAACAGCATACAATACATATAGCAGTTGATGGGGGTATTAAAATCAGTAATATTGCGGACGTTGCAAAGGCGGGTGCTGATATGTTTATTGCAGGCTCAGCTATTTACGACCAACCAGATTATGCCGTTATTATTCAAGCCATGCGGAAAGCATTAGCCACAAGTTAGGAATCTTTTATGCAAAAACCAAAACCCACTGCGGGTATGCGACATATAGCACTGCATATTAAACATTTAAAAGAATGCGTGCATTTTTATACTGAATTACTGGGTATGAAAGTGATTTGGCAGCCGGATGAAGATAATTATTATCTGACATCGGGGCATGATAATTTAGCTCTTCACCGCGCGCCTGTTGATTTTACACCGGCTAAACATCAACATTTGGATCATTTAGGGTTTTTCTTGACGGAAAAAGATGAAGTGGATGTTTGGTATGAATATTTGCTGGCGAATAAAGCGGACATTCGGGCGTTACCGAAAGATCATCGGGATGGGACGCGGAGTTTGTATGTGGCGGATCCGGATGGGAATGTGGTGCAGATTATTTATTATCCGATGTAGGGGTTTATAGATTCTCCGCAGCAGTTCAGCAAGACAACCTCTTGCTGAGATCCTTGGCAGCAGTTCAGCACAACTGTATTAAGAGCGTAAAAGCTGTGTAGCCTGGATGGAGCGAAGCGGA
>JBAQCP010000069.1:0-7029 GCA_049294295.1 Gammaproteobacteria bacterium
AAAAAATATAATCAACTCACCTCAAACGAGAGGCATACAATTGCCTTTTTACAAAGAGAAGGCAAAAAGGCGAGGCAAATCGGAGCAGCTTTGGGTCGCTCGACATCAACGATTACTCGAGAAATAAAAAGAAATAGCATAAAAACCAAGGGTTATGATCCTGCATATGCGCAGGTAAGAACATCTGGGCGGCGGTGGAGGGGCAGTAAATTAGAACGCCAACCCGCCTTAAGAACATCCGTTTTAGACCTTCTTACTATGGGATGGTCGCCACAGATAATCGCCGGCAAGCTGGCGCGCGAGAAAGGATGCAATGTTATCTCTCACGAGTCAATCTATCGTTTTGTTTACGCCCAAATAAAGCGCTCTAAAGATTACAAGTGGCGGCATTATCTTCCGCGCGGGAAAAGTAAGAGAGGTTGGCGTGGTGTTAGAGGGGGCAGCCCTGCTTTACGAATGAAGCATCGAGTCTCCATTCGAGAACGTCCTCACTATATTGCTAAACGAGCAAGTGCTGGGCATTGGGAGGCTGATTTAATGCTTTTTTCCATTTATGGGCAATCTATACTAATAGCACAAGAGCGTTATTCTAGAATGATTGTGTTGTTTCTATTGAAGAATAAAGAAGCTAAAACGGTATTATCTCAACTGACTAATTTATTTGATTGTTTGCCTACGGGATTATCAAAGACCATTACTTTTGATAATGGAACTGAATTTGCTGAACACCATCAGCTAAACAAAGCAGGTATAAAGACCTACTTTTGCGACGTTAAATCACCTTGGCAAAAAGGTGGGGTTGAGAATGCAATAGGAAGATTGCGTCGTTTCCTTCCTCGCAAAACAGACATTTCAACGTACACAGCTAGTCAATTAGAAGAGGTGGGAGCTTTATATAATCACACTCCTAGGAAGTGTCTTGATTATCAAACTCCCGCGGAGGTTTTTCGTAAACAACTGTTGCACTTGAAATGTGAACTCACATTCCCGCCTACGCGGGAATGACAAGCGCAGTGACAGCTAACTCTTAAAAATCGCGTTGATCAACCCCACCACTTTATCAATATCATCCATCGTCGTATAACGCCCAAACGAAAATCGAATTGAACTTTTTGCTTGGCTCTCTGTCAAGCCTATCGCTCGCAATACATACGATCCTTCAGTCCCTTTCCCCTGACACGCGGAAGCAGTTGATGTCGCAATCTCAGGCAACTGCGCTAAAATAGCATCTGCCAACATACCTTCAAAACGCACGTTTAAAATGTGCGGCACGCAGTAGCGAAGATCGCTATTTAATCGCAAATTAGGAATCGTTTTTAATCCATCCAGAAAATGATCACGTAATGTTTTCACATGTACTTCATCTTGTTGCTTGCATTGCTTGGCAAGCGCAAACGCCGCACCCATGCCAACTATTTGATGTGTAGCAAGTGTACCAGAACGCATCCCCTGCTCATGACCACCGCCATGTATAAACGGCTCTACACGCACACGCGGGCGTTTACGCAAATACAAGGCACCGATACCTTTAGGGCCGTAAACTTTATGCGCACACAGTGATAACAAATCGATATGCGTACGTGTTACATCAATATCCGCTTTACCTGCGCTTTGCGCGGCATCCACGTGAAATAAAATACCGCGTTCTGATGTGATGTTAGCTATTCGATCGATATCTTGCACAACACCTAATTCATTATTAACATGCATCACTGACACCAAAACGGTATCTGGACGTAAGGCATTTTTTAATTTATCTAGATCGAGCAAACCACTTGGCTCTGGCGTTAAGTAAGTAACAAGATAACCTTCTTTTTCTAAATGCTGGCAAGCATCTAATACGGCTTTGTGCTCTGTTTTCATCGTCACAATATGCTGACCGCGACGCTTATAAAGATGCGCCGCTCCCTTGAGAGCTAAATTATTTGATTCGGTTGCGCCTGATGTCCAAATAATCTCACTAGGGTCTGCGTGTATCAATGCCGCCACGTCTGCTCGCGCTTCATCAATATAAGCTCGCGCTAACTGACCGCCTGCATGCTGAGAAGCTGGATTATAAAAAACGCCGCTACGTGTGAGACAGGCTGCCATTTTTTCAGCAACTTGCTCGTCAACTGGTGTTGTCGCAGCATAATCCAGGTAAATAGTCGTCATTCACTAGCGCCTTAAGGTTTCTTCGATAATATTCACGTCAGCATGATTGGTTTCTACTATTTTATCGTATTCTTGCCACATTAGCCCAGTCACAATCAACGGCAGCGCAAATTTTGGGCCAGAGCCTAATGAACGCATGCCTAGTCCACGTGTAAATAACCCATGAATGCCTAATGTGCGATAGGCTTCTTTCATCACATCTACATTACTCATTTCACTGTTATGCGTTTGTATCATTGTTTTGATTACATCTTGTGGATTGGTCACTAGGACAGCTGCTAGTGCACCCAATATAGAAGCAGTACAATGACGTGCAAAATAGGTATTTTCACTTGGCATTTGATCATCTAAATAAATGCTAGCGGCTTTCCATACGGCGAATTGAGTAAAAGCACCCGGTACATTTCTTAACATAGTGGGGAGGGCGCCTTTAAATAATTTTGTCTTATCTTCCTGCAACATATTTTTGATAGAACGTGAATCGCCATTTTGCTTTTTAATTTTAATAGCATCTAGTGGCGTCAAGACAACTTGCATGGCAGAAACAGTGCCGCCTGCGACTGCATTGACTAACACAACACCTTGAGGCGTTGTGGGCTGCAGTTGTTGGTGTAGCACATTAGCAGCAGGCTGCTGACCACCAAATACGATCATTCTAGCGAATACTTTATACAATGCTGATATCCAAAAACCATTGTGCAAGGAACGCACAACAGGAATGATTCCTCGTTGATAAGCTTTATCGAAACCAACTTTTTTGCGCTGCTCCCAATTAGTGATTGGTTGCTTACTGTTCTGTATTCGTCTTAGCCAAGTATCCAGCCAATGTATGCCAGCGTGTTCAAGCAAGCTTGCGATACCTGCAAACGCTAGGCTAAAGGATAAGGGACGGTGTTTTTTGGGAGAAGGTTCAGGACGATTTAGCATGTGTGTATACCCGCTTATTTTTATTATAATTTGGGCATAAAGTAATCATTTTTAGGGGAAATGTCAAAGGGAATAGAGCAGCTGTCATCCCGAACGCAGTGAGGGATCTCCGCCTATGGCTGAAACACTAATATATAGCGCATATTTACAAAAACGTCATGCTGCTCTCCTAAGCCTCTGCTGCTATAGACGGAGATCCCTCACTGCGTTCGGGATGACAGCTGCTCTATTATTGAATTGATTAACCGGATGCTAGTGCGCCTATGCGCGGGACGACTCGTCCCATCAACTCACCCGCTCAGGCACGGCACGCAAACCAAAATCTGACTCTTTCCCACCAGCTACACCCGCTTCGATATACTCAGCATCTTGATTCACACACCACACATCATACTTCGTCTCATCCGCTAAAATATTTTCAACCGTCAGCATCGCCGTCATCATGGCGTGATCTTGGTTGTTGTATTTATGCATCCCATTCCGACCGACTAAATGCAGCCTAGGATAATAAGCCTCTAACCCTTCTCGAATAGTATTAACGTGCGTTTGATAGTTATTATCATAAACCGGATAAGCTTTTGGCTGCCTCACCACACTACCATCAACAATATCCTCAGCTTTAGCCAACCCTAATTGCACAATTTCACTTGTAGCCTTTGCAATCAAATCCGCATCACTTGCATCCCACAAATGATCGCCGTGGAAGCAAAAATATTCCATGCCATAACAAGCCATACCAGGCTCAGGCACCATCTCTGGCGACCAAGATTTAAAATTCTGTATGCGGGCCACATCCACATGCGCATCGTGTACGTAAATCCAATTATCTGAAAATTGTTCTTTATCTTTCACCATTAACACGACAATTAAAAAATCACGATATTGCAGCGCTTTTGCAGATTGCAAAACTGGCGCCGGTAAAGCAGGTTTAATATAATCTAAAACGACATCGCGCAAAGGCGCAGAAGAGATGACATGGCTGGCTGTTAATTGCTGAATACGACCTTCTGCATCGCGATAATTAATTAACCATCGCTCAGACTGATATTCAAGACCCACCACTTCACTATTCATTTGTACCTTGCCGCCAAATCCTTGAATTTTTTTTGCAGCCGCTTCCCATAACATGCCAGGACCTTTGCGTGGATAACGGAAGGTATCAATCAGTGTTTTAATCACTCCTTTATCGCGCTTACCCCAGCCTTTGGGCATTAAGGCGTTGATCACAGCAGAAGCAAGCGATAACCCCTTAATACGCTGCGCTGCCCAATCGGCAGAAATATCTTGGCAACGCATACCCCATACTTTTTCAGTATAAGTTTTAAAAAATATACCAAACAAACGTTGGCCAAAATGATTCGTCACCCAATCAGAAAAACTTACGACGTGCTTAATAGGAAAAACCCGTGCTTTACCATACGATAAAACACAACGAGCAGATTCAATAATGCCGAGCTTATGCAAAGCCTCAAATGCTTTTAACGGATAGGCAAAAAATTGGCGTCGATATAAAATACGCGAGGATCTCGGTCTATCCAGCATATCGTCAGGCAACATTTCCGACCATAGCGCCTCGACTTCTTTTGATTTAGAAAAGAAACGATGGCCGCCAATGTCAAAACAATAGCCTTTGTAGGTCACGGTACGAGCAATGCCGCCCACGTAAGTTGGATCTGCTTCTAAAACAGTGACTGATACATTTTGCTTAGCTAATAAATAAGCAGCTGTTAATCCTGCCGGCCCTGCACCAATCACCACGACATGAGTTTGCATAATTGTGGAATCCATTTACAATTTTGTTAGCGAAATGGTAACACCAACCGAAGGATCATACAAAATGCACAGCTTAGCTAAAAAACTGCGTCCAGGCCTATTTTTCTATACATTAGCCGCCATATGCAGCATTTACTTCTTATTCGAATACTATTTCATCAAATACAGCGCCCTGTCGACGGATGAATTTGTTTTTGCAAGACACATATTAGATTACACACGCGCCCTACCTTATCGTGATTTTGCACCTTACAAGACGATTTTGGGCTATTACTTGCTGTCCATCCCTTTATTTTTTTCACACGGACTATTTGCACCGTTATTTTGGATTAAAACAGAAATCACGCTCATTAATGTTATCTGCCTGGGTGTAGCAAGCTACTGGAGTCTACGATTTTTTGATAAACGCGCTATTTTACTAGCCGTTTTGGCCATTATCTCCAATCAACTCTTCCTGATCTATGGTTCTGATCTAAGAGTAGACATGCTAACAAGCTGGTTTTGTTTGTTTTCAGCTTTATGTATTTTAAAAGATCAATTCAAATTAGGCGGCGCATTGCTAGGCATCGCCTTTTTGATTTCGCAAAAAGCATTATGGTATGTCTTTGCTATTAATGGCGGCCTTGGTTTGTGTTGGTTATTAGGCCTCTTTCTAAATTCACCCCTTGTCATCCCGCGCGAAGGCGCGGGATCCAAGAAAGCTGGACCATCGCCAAATCTACTAGATCCCGCGCCTTCGCGCGGGACGACGAAATTCTTTAATCTACGCTCTCTGATTACATTTAATTTAGCTAGTGCTCTTCCTTTAGTTCTTTATGTGATCATTTGGTCATTCGTCAGTGATTTCTCCACGGTATTTTATAATTTATTTTATGAAGCCTATATCCAAGCAGGCATTGATTGGTATGTGCCACTTTATTTGACTTGCTGGCAGGCGGTTCTAGCTCACGGACCCTTATTATTCTTTATCTGGCCGTTAACGTTTATTAGCTTATTTGGCAAACAAGATGAAAGACTACCCAATCGTGTCTTTATTATTAGCGTGGCATCCATTGCATTAATTTTATTTATTAATTACAAGCAGCCATTCCCTTATAACTTTGTCTTTACGATCCCAGCGTTCTTTTTATTAATCAGCGAATTTATCACCTGGATAATACAAGCCCCTACCGCTCATGAAAAAACCTGGGCATTATTGCGCACTAAAATACTGATAGGTGCTTATAGTTTAAGCATCATTACACTAGTTTATATATTTTCACTTAGCCCTTTATATTATTTAATAGCGAGCTTACCGCTGATTAGTTATGCCTATTTTACTCGTCAGCTGTCTCATCAATCTTTTTTATATAGCTTTATGAGCCTCTTTATTTTAACGGGGATTGTATATCCGTTATATGGTTCCGTAAAAACAGCTATGGTCGTTGATGGGAAATATCAACAAGCTATGACGCAAGTGACAGCAGAACTATTAAGTGAAAACGGTGACTATGTTAGCGGTATTCCTTTTTTATATGCTAAAGATCAGCCGATTGATGGCATGAAAAATTTGATAGGGCCTGCTGTAGATTATCTATATGAGCCAACAGATAAACTTCAGCCCTTGCTGCTACCTTCACTCTACTTAACAGCAAGCTCGCCCGATAAAATATTGGCTGACTTTGATAGAACGCCAGTGAAAGTGGTTATTAATAATTACCGCATGCTTTCTTTACCGCCTAAAATTTCTACTTATATAAAAAATAATTATCAGTATTTTTATGGCAGTATTTATTTATATGCGCCGCTTGTGACTAAAAATAAATTAAGTATTGATATTAAATTTTCTGGAAAATATCGGGTAGAGGGAAAAGAGAAGGCAAGGATTTTGCTTGATAATAAAGTGGTGAAAGTTGGGAAAGTCGTGCAGCTAAAACAAGGGGCGCATTTGTCTGAGACGAAGACTGCTTATCGATTGGTGTTAGTACCTAAGCTGAAAGAGCCGCTAGATGCTCAATATACAAAAGATAATTGGAGCCGGATGATTAAAGCCATCGTATATTAAAATGTAGCCTGGATGGAGTAATTGCCGTCATTGCGAGCCACTACTGTCATTCCCGCGAAAGCGGTAATATATTTATAACGATACTTCTGCTGTATGTTTGAAATGGGTTCCCGCTTTCGCGGGAATGACAG
>JBAQCP010000070.1:0-3613 GCA_049294295.1 Gammaproteobacteria bacterium
GCATACAACAGATGTATCGTTATAAATGGATTCCCGCTTTCGCGGGAATGACAGTAGTGGCTCGCAATGACGGCCAAAAAGGGCGGTTACCCGGGCATTTTTCCCAGATAAAAATCGATTGTTTTAACTATCCCACTCTCCAACGTCTCATCCGGCTTCCACTGCAATTCCTCACTAATTTTTCGCGTATCAATCGCATACCTAAAATCATGCCCCGCTCTATCATTCACAAACTGCAACAACGTTGAGTAAGAAGTATCTCTAGGATACAATTTATCCATCTGCTCACAAATATATTGCGCCAGCTTCAAATTTTCCCATTCATTATGACCGCCAATGTTATAACTCTCACCCAGCCTGCCATTTTTAATAACTTTTAAAATCCCACGACAATGATCATCAACATACAACCAATCTCTAATATTTTTGCCATTGCCATAAATAGGAATAGGCTGTCCATTCAGGCAAGATTTAATAATCGTCGGAATAAATTTTTCTTCATGCTGATACGGCCCGTAATTATTAGAACAATTGGTCATCGTAATAGGTAAGCCATAAGTATGATGATACGCATTCACTAAATGATCCGATCCCGCTTTTGAAGCCGAGTAGGGTGAGCGTGGTTGATAGCGTGTCGTTTCTGTAAATAACGGATCAGATGGCTGCAAGGAGCCAAACACTTCATCAGTTGATATGTGATGAAAACGACGCTTACTAAGATCGGCATTTTCCGTCTCTATCCAATGATGTCTGGCGGCTTCCAGTAAAACAAATGTACCCACTATATTCGTTTCAATGAATGCTTGTGGGCCTGTAATCGAACGATCAACATGGCTTTCAGCGGCAAAATGCACGATGGTATCAATATGGTGATGGTTCATTAAATGTCGCACAAATGCTGCATCTGTAATATCACCTTGAATAAAGTGATGTCGCTCAGGGTGCGGTATATCTTTCAGATTGGCTAGGGTACCGGCATAGGTGAGTTTATCTAGATTGATAATTTTAACGAGAGGATCATTTTTTAACATATATCTAATAAAGTTTGCACCAATAAAACCCGCGCCGCCTGTTACTAATATGTTATGAGGTTGATAGCTCATGACTGCTTACCTTTAAGAGAGTTTAAAATACCGGGCAAAGTTGTTCGCCAGTCTGCTTGTTCAATGGCGAAAACATGTTGAGTGCGAGAGCAATTTAAAACGGAATAATGCGGTCTTTTTGCAGGTGTTGGATAGTCTGCCGTCGTAATCGGGATAATTCGTTTTACAGCTAATGTTTGATGTTTGGCGGCTTCTTCGATAATAGCCGTTGCAAAGGCATGCCAAGTGACAGCGGGCTGATCACAATAATGGTAGGTGCCAGGCGCTTTAAAGTCTTTGATTATTTGGTAGATGGCAGAAGCAATATGCCCTGCATAAGTAGGACAAGCGATTTGATCTGCAACCACACGCAACTCTTCTCTTTCACTTGCCAATCGCAGTATCGTTTTTAAAAAGTTTTGACCATATTCGCTGAAGACGCTGCTGACACGCAAAATGATGTGTTGTTCACAGGTTTCTCTAATAGCTTGTTCACCTAGTAACTTAGTTTTTCCGTAATAGTTAATCGGATTGGTTTCATCATCTTCTTGATACGGTGTGGTTTGCTGCCCATCAAAAACATAATCAGTTGACACATGGAGTAGAGGAATTTTATTTGCCTGGCAGATCTTTCCTAGCCAGTAAGGGCCGGATTTATTAATGTGTAATGCTGCTTCATGATCTTGTTCGGCTTTATCAACCGCAGTGTATGCAGCGGTATTGATAATAATGTCGGGCTGATATTCTGCAATAGCTTGTTCAATCGATATTTGCTGGGTAATATCCAGTTGTTCTCGCGAACAAGCAATTAAATGAACTGACATGGCTTGTGAATGATGCTGCAAAGCCATGCTTAGCTGACCTTGCCCACCGGTAATTAATACTTTAGGCAAATAACCTGTCATGCGATATCTCTTCCAGCGGTAAATAAATTTCATCTTTAGGCGATAAAATAGGCTGTTCAACAGGCCATTGAATATTTAATGTCGGATCATTCCAGGCAATACCACCTTCACTGCTAGGTGCATAAATATCAGTGCATTTGTAATAAAAATCTGCTTCTTCAGATGGCACACAAAATCCGTGGGCAAAGCCGGGCGGAATATAAAGCTGTTTGTGATTTTCTGCACTGAGTTCAATGCCAAACCATTGTCCAAAAGTAGGAGAGTTCACTCTGATATCAACAGCCACGTCCCAAACGCAACCTCTAGTGACGCCTACTAATTTGCCTTGCGCGTGCGGGGGAAGTTGGTAATGAAGTCCGCGTATGACATTTTTTTTAGATACAGAAGCATTATCTTGTACTAATGGTGGAATGCCTGCTGCTGCATAGCGTTCTTGATGAAACACTTCAAAAAAATATCCACGTTCATCAGTAAAAACGCGTGGTTCAATAATTAATAAGCCGGCTAATGGACCTTCAGTTATTTTCATGTAGACGCTACTCAATTAAATCTAGTAAATATTCACCGTAGCCACTTTTGATTTGATCAGCTGCTAACGTTTCCAATTGTTTCGTTGAAATTAAACCTATACGCCAAGCGACTTCTTCAGGGCTACCTATTTTTAAGCCCTGGCGCTGTTCTAGTACATGAATAAAATTAGCAGCGTCTAGCAAAGAGTTGTGTGTGCCCGTATCAAGCCAGGCAGTGCCGCGGCTTAATGTTTCGACGCGTAGATTTTTTTGTTTTAAGTAATGTTGATTGATATCGGTAATTTCGTATTCGCCGCGAGCAGAGGGTGTTAGTTGTTTGGCGATTTCAATCACGTGATTATCGTAGAAATACAGGCCAATGACAGCATAATGAGATGGCGCGACAGTTGGTTTTTCAACAATATCGCAAGGTTGTTGATGTTCATCAAATGCAATCACACCATAACGCTCGGGATCTGAGACATAGTAGCCAAAAATAGTGGCACCTTCTTGTTTTTCGGCAGCAGCTTGCAGTTTGGCTGACAAGCCATCTCCATACAGAATATTATCGCCTAAAATCAGGCAGACCGAATCATTACCGATGAAGCTTTCCCCTAAGATAAAGGCTTGAGCAATGCCTTCGGGTTTGGGCTGGGCTTTGTAAGAAATGTGAATGCCCCATTGCTGACCATTGCCTAGTAGGGCTTCAAACATACTGAGTTCGTGTGGAGTGGTAATGATCAGAACATCAGTGATGCCTGCATGCATTAATGTGCATAGCGGGTAGTAAATCATGGGTTTATCGTAAACAGGTAATAGTTGTTTACTAATGGATCTGGTTGCTGGGTAAAGGCGAGTGCCTAAGCCGCCAGCTAAAATAATACCTTTCATATGTGTCTCAAGGATTTAGGGATATTGGTGGGGATTATATCTTAATGAGGGGGAGGCTTGTAGCATTATGGCTGGTTGGGTTTATTGCTGTTATAGCTACATTGTCATTCCCTCGTAGCCCGGATGGAGTAACTGCCGTCATTGCGAGCCACTACTGTCATTCCCGCGAAAGCGGGAACCCATTTATAACGATACTTCTGCTGTATGTTTGAAATGGGTTCCCGCT
>JBAQCP010000071.1:0-8093 GCA_049294295.1 Gammaproteobacteria bacterium
CGCAAAACAAATGAACCTAATGGAAATGTAACTAAAAAGAATTTGGTAGGTCTAGCTTAGAGCAGGCCCCCTTCGAGGGGGCTTTAGGCCAAACCACCCGCTATGCGGGTGGTACCTGACTTCCCGCAAAAGCGGGAACCCATTTCAAACACACAGCAGAAGTATCGTTATAAATAGATTCCCGCTTTCGCGGGAATGACAGAGTAGCAACATCAAAATATTTTTTCATACCGATGACAGTAAGGCTGCTTCCCAGTTTTAGCGTAATAATCTAAATGATAAGTCTCCGCCCGCCAAAAAACGCTCACAGGCAAGATCTTAGTCGCAACGTCATACGCTTTTTCTTTAAGCTGCCCTACAACATTTTCTGCTGCTTCTTTTTGCTCTGCATCATAATAAAACACAGCACTCAAATATTGCGGGCCAATATCAGGACCTTGGCCATTTGTTTGCGTGAAATCATGAATTTCAAAAAAATACTTCAATAAATCGGCATAGCTTAATTGCTTAGGGTCGTATAACACTCTAATTGCTTCGTAATGTCCTGTTGCATGAGAGCAAACTTCTTCATAGGTAGGATATGCTTTTTTTCCGCCCGTATAGCCAACTTCTGTTTTCAAAACACCTGGCAGCTTTTTTAAATAATACTCTACACCCCAAAAACAGCCTGCCGCAAAAATTGCTTCTTCTGTATCCAATACTTCTAAATTAGAAACAAAATCTAGGCTCAAGGAATTAACGCAATGTCGTGTATTTTTATCCGTAAATTGTTCGCCTTCAAAGACATGCCCTAAATGCGCATGGCATCTGCTGCATATAATCTCTGTTCGTCTACCATCAACGTCGGTTTCTCTTAAAATAGCACTGGGGATATTTTCATCGAAACTAGGCCAACCACAGCCGGAGTGGAATTTGGTTAATGAGCGAAATAATGCAAGGCCGCATTGTCGGCAAAGATAGGTGCCGGATTCGCCGAAGTTATCATACTCCCCTGTATAGGGTTGCTCTGTGCCTTTGTCTTCAACAACGTGGGCGATGATGGGAGGGAGACTAGATTTTTTAATTAGCATAGGAAACCTCGTATGTTTTTTTGCCGTCATTGCGAGCCACTACTGTCATCCTGAGCATAGCGAAGGATCTCCATATAGATTGCAGCTGTTCCTTGATGGAGATCCTTCGTTATGCTCAGGATGACAGTAGTGGCTCGCAATGACGGCGATTAACTAAGCTCTTAATTATAAATTATAGCATTACCACCTTAAATCACATATTGTATTACCGTTATTTTGATTTTCTGGGAAATAGTAATGACACAAACTATCAAAGAACATTGGTTTATTTTCCAAGCAGATAAACTATTGCTAATGACCAATGATGATCAAGCTTTTCTAACACTCACTATTCTCTCTAATCTAAAGATATCGTTTATTCGACAATATCACCTCGGTTTATTTAATCAAATAGACTGTTATTGCGCAGAAATCGATCCAGCCACTCCACTACCAAATGGCGTTGAATTAGTGGGATTAAGACAGGTCTTTAATATATTAGATATTAGTTGGTATGCCGCTGCTGTCAAAGCCCATTCGATTGTTAACTGGGATAAAACTCATCAGTTTTGTGGACGCTGTGGAAATAAAACCACGCATAAACCCGGCATATTTGAGCGTCTTTGCCCCAATTGTGGTTTAGCACTCTATCCACGCATTTCTCCTTCCATGATTGTTAGAATTCAGAAGGGCGATCATATTTTAATGGCCAGAAGTCCACATTTTGCGCCTGGTGTTTATGGTTTGGTGGCAGGCTTTGTTGAGGCTGGTGAAAATGTAGAAGAAGCTGTGCACCGTGAAGTGAAAGAAGAGGTCGGCATTCATATCAAGAATTTACGTTACTTTGGTTCTCAAGCATGGCCTTTCCCAGATTCATTAATGATTGCCTTTACGGCCGATTATGAATCCGGCGACCTCGTATTAGACCAACAAGAAATTGAAGATGCAAATTGGTATACTTACGATACTATCCCTGGCCGACCATCGCACAGTATTAGCATTGCTCATAAATTAATTGACGATTTTGTCGCCGAACAAACCAAAAAAATATTACCCTAACAGAGGTATTCATCATGGATGCACATAATAATTGGTATGAAGAAAAGCGCTCTGCATTTTTATATAGAGTCATGGCGCTAAATGAAACTAATATTTTACATAAAAAATTGTTTACAGATCTTAATACCGCCGCTGAAAAACAAGCAAGTTTATGGGAAAAAACGTTACGTGAGACAGGTCAGATAATCCCTGCATTTAAACCAGATTTTCGTACCCGCCTGGTTGCTTGGCTAATTAAGTTAGTCGGTGCTAAACGCTTACATGCCATCCTCTCTGCGATGAAAATTCGCGGCATGTCAGTATTTACGCGTTATCACCAAGAACACAAACATACTAGCTTTAGCACCTCTAGCAATTTACGTGCGGCCGTCTTTGGTGTGAATGATGGATTAATTTCTAATATGAGCCTGCTATTAGGTATTGTAGGGGCAAGCAACAATCCTCAGTTTATTATTTTGGCGGGCATTGCAGGGTTGTTAGCAGGTGCCTCATCGATGGCTGCGGGTGAATATATTTCGGTACGCTCTCAACGTGAAGTATTTGAATATCAAATTGCAATCGAGCAGCAGGAATTAGAAGAATACCCAGAAGAAGAAATGGAAGAATTAAGTTTGATTTATCAGGCACGCGGCGTCCCCAAATTAGATGCCGATAAGTTAGCTAACATTATGATTAGCAACCCAGAGACCGGTTTAAACACCTTGGCCAGAGAAGAGCTGGGTATCAACCCTGAAGATTTAGTGTCGCCACTTGGCGCTATGTTTGCTTCCTTTTTTGCATTTGCTATCGGTGCCATTATTCCCTTACTACCTTTTTTATTAGGGCAGCATACTTGGAACTTAAAGGTTAGTATCACCTTAACGGGTTTAAGCTTATTTTTCATCGGAGTTGTGCTGAGTTTATTTACGAATAAAAACCCAATTTTGTCAGGTTTAAGAATGCTGATGATCGGGGCAATTGCGGGGATTGTCAGTTATGGTATTGGGACGTTGATAGGTATTTCCGTAGGTTAAGGCATCAGCCCGCATTTCATGCGGGCTAGCACTAAAAAACTTAAGCTTTTTTAAACTTTTCTAAATAAAGCAAATAGCAGAGGTAACCAGCAGCCACCCCAACAACGACATAGATTAAACGGCCTAATATAACGCCGAAAACGCTCGTTATTAAATACACATCAAATAAACCCACTAAACCCCAGCAAATACCGCCTACTAATACTAAAATAAGCGCAATCATTCCATATAGATTTAAATCTTTCATTTTCAACTCCTTTTGAATTTATAAAGCCGCATTTAAGCATACCATAGCAAGGATATTAATGGCTAATACTGTCTACCGCCATCATTACCCTTATAAAACCCCATCCATTTGTGGTAATATAATGGTCTTTGGTCTTGAATGAATTATGAAGATACCGATATCGCCTAACGAATTACATATTTGGTCTGAATGTTTAAGCGTCTCGCCTAAGCAAGAAAGATCACTGCGCGCCCTCTTAAGTGAAGACGAATGTGAGCGGGCTGATCGTTTTCGCTTTGCAACCCACAAACAACGCTTTATTACCGCAAGAGCGACGCTCAGAAAAATATTGGGTACTTACCTAAGTGTAAATCCAAAAGAGATTTCGTTTGCGTATACGGAATATAACAAACCTTATTTGTTAACACCCAAAACATCGTTAACCTTTAATGTTTCACATTCTAATAATATTGCAGTCTATGTTATTAGCAGTGAAGCATCCGTAGGAATAGATATCGAAAAAACACAGAGCACCTACAATCCGGATTTAGCAAAACGATTTTTCAGCGTGGAAGAGAATGCAGCCTTGAGCGAGCTCACAGCTGAAGAGCAAATTACAGAATTTTACCGTTTATGGTCGCGAAAAGAAGCATTAGTTAAAGCATCTGGTAAAGGATTAACGATGCCATTGAATAGCTTCTCTGTCGTCATGAAAGATACAACTAGTATTAAGTTTGAAGAAAAAGATTGGTATCTTGCACCGATTACACTACAAGCAGGTTATCAAATTACCGTTGCAAGCAATCAAGCAATTAAAAGAATTTCCTGCTGGAAAATAGTCGATCAACAACCCGCTTTAGACACAAACTACGATTTATAGACAAGGAGAATGTCATGCCACATCAAGAGTTCCAAGAAAAATTAAAAGCATTTAATGACTTAATTAATAATTTCCCACAAGCTGACGATGAGCAAACGGCTCTTTTAATTAAGCGCTATATCGAGCAAAATTTAATAATTTTGAATGATGTTTTTGCGACTAGCCTTGATAATCTACAGCGTCTACAAAATGCTAAATCAGCAAATGACATCATCTGCACCCAGGCAAGATTCACCAATGAAATTAGCAAAAAATTAACCCTGTCTGCACAGCGTTTCTTAAATGCATCTTTGGGTCATATTACGGATTATAACGAATGGCTTAAAGCGCATTGCGATTTAGCAACAGACTAATGTGCGATTTTTTCTATTTATTATGTAAGAGTACCTGGTGATTTAAACAAATCACCAGGCTCTTCCAGTGACTAACTAGTAGCTACCGACGATGATAGTATATCTTGGTTCGTAGTGAGCAGGTACATAATAGCCGTACTTATCGGTTCCACCATTCACCCAGACAACGTGACTGCAATCAACGGGTGGATTAATGTATTTTACGTAATAACCCTCTACCCAACAGCCATGGCTATAATGGCCAGGCAGCCAAATAGTGTTTGGACGGCTTGGGTTACCTAAGTAGATGTCACCAGCAAGCGCATTAAACGATAAGCTTGCTAACACCGTGAATACACTGACTTTAACCAGTAAAAATAGCTTACTTGCTATCGTTGCTTTCATGAGCACACTCCTCTTTTGGTTATGCCTTAATTTTACCATAACCCGACCCTTGCTGTGCAAAACTAGAGCAAATTTTAACCGTGGTAAAAATATAACTTGTGGAAAAAACAGCAGTTCTTATAATTTCAGGTATGTGCCTAGGAGTACAAAATGGATTTTTCCCTAACAGAAGAACAACTAGCTATACGCGAGATGGCACGCAATTTTGCTGACAATGAAATGGCGCCTTATGCGGCTGAATGGGATAAAAGTTATACCTTTCCCATCGACACCCTACGTAAAGCAGCCTCACTGGGACTCGCTGCTTTATACGTCAAAGAAGACGTTGGCGGAACGGGTTTAAACCGCCTAGATAGCACCATTATTTTTGAAGAACTCGCAACAGCCTGCCCCTCAACTGCAGCCTATCTCTCTATTCATAATATGGTTGGGTGGTTAATCGATCACTATGCTCATAACGATTTACGCGTTAAGTGGCTGCCTAAACTTGCGTCAATGGACGTCTTCAGTAGTTATTGCCTAACCGAACCCAGTTCAGGATCAGACGCTGCCTCTTTAAAAACAACGGCGATTCGAGAGGGAGATCACTATGTTGTCAGTGGCTCTAAAGCCTTCATTTCAGGCGGCTCTGTCAGTGATGTTTATGTCTGCATGGTAAGAACAGGTGATGCTAGCAGCCAAGGTATTAGCTGCTTACTAATAGAAAAAGATACACCTGGTTTAAGCTTTGGCAAACACGAACCTAAATTAGGTTGGCATAGCCAACCGACTACCATGGTATTTTTTGAAAATTGTCGTGTACCTGTTAGTCATCGGATTGGGGAAGAAGGCCAAGGATTTAAAATTGCTTTATCGGCTTTAAATGGCGGACGTATTAATATTGCCGCTTGTTCGTTAGGCGGAGCAAAAAGTTGTTTAATCAAAACCAGGCAATACATGCTGGAGAGAAGACAATTCAAACAACCATTAGCTGAATTTGAAGCGTTGCAGTTTCGCATTGCAGATATGTTAACGGAATTAGAAGCATCACGCCTACTCACTTATCGTGCAGCAACAGCGCTGGATAACAAAGACGCTAATGTCATTGCTTATTGCGCAATGGCTAAACGCTATGCCACCGATCTTTGCTTTAACATTTGTAATGAAGCGTTACAGTTGCATGGTGGATACGGTTATATTCAAGATTACCCTATTGAACGCTACTTCCGTGATTTGAGAGTGCATCAAATTTTAGAGGGAACGAATGAGATTATGCGGTTGATTATTGCTAGGCATATTTTTAGTGATGTGTTTAAGGTAGGTTGATTTGTAGCCTAGTGCGATGATAATCACCGAGATAACAGCGATTAACAAGGGGTTTTACTAAATAAATGTTAGCTGACTAAGGGAGATTACCTGTACTTTCCTCTATCTTTTTTTCAAAATCTGAGAGAAAATTAACATGGTAGAAAGCTTTCTATCTAAAGAGGAAATGGGCGCGTGAAATCATCATTACAATTGACCGGTATCGGTTTAAGAACGCCTCATCATGCCGAATTTTTAGAAAACCGTCCGGGAGTTGCCTGGGTAGAAGTCCAGAGCGAACACTACTTTGTTGATGGCGGTAAATCCTTACAAGCTTTAACAGCTGTCCGACAAGACTATCCTGTGAGCCTGCATTCCACCAGCCTTTCTTTAGGCTCAACTGATGAATTAAATTGGCAACAGTTAAAAAAATTGCGCGATTTTAGCCTCCGTATTGATCCTTGTTTAATATCAGATCATTTATCTTGGTCTTCCATTGACGGTCACTATTTGCACGACCTATTACCGCTGCCCTACACCGAAGAAGCGTTGAATCATGTCGTTGACCGTATTAAACAAGTTCAAGATTATCTTAAAAGACAAATTTTAATCGAAAATATTGCGAATTATGTGAAGTTTAACGCCTCAATTATTCCTGAAGCAGAATTTTTGACCGCGGTTGCGAATCAAACAGGCTGCGGCATATTATTAGATATCACTAGTGTTTATGTCAGTGCGATGAATTTACATTTTGATGCAACAGATTATTTATCACAGATTCCAGGCAAACTGATTCAAGAAATACACTTATCCGGATTTTCTAGCTCACACGTTAATAAAAAAGAAATATTCGTTGCCAGTCATGATCGCCCCATTGTACCAGCTGTTTGGAATTTATTTCGTCAGTCAGTGAAACAATTTGGTACTAAACCTGTCATGATTGAATGGGATATGGATTTGCCATCACTAGAAACCTTATGTTTAGAAGCTTACTGTGCTGAAAAAACCATGAGAGAAGAATATGCAGCTACAAAACCTACAATCTGAGTTTGCTGAGTTACTGCTAGCAACGACGCCCACCGATGAGCTGGCTCGCCCTGCTGAAAATTGGTTTATTCATCAACAAAATATGGTGTTAAATTTAACACTGGCGTTACAGAATACTTACCCACTAGTCACGCAATTAGTTGGAAAAGATTTTTTTAAACTATCCGCAAAGGAATATATCAAGCAGTATCCTTGCCGAACGGGAAACTTAAATGAATACGGTGAATATTTTGGTAAATTTTTGTCTGAGTTTGCGCCTGTTAAAGAATTAATTTATTTAGCAGAAGTAGCTGAATTTGAATGGGCTTGTCGATTGGCATACACTGCCGCAGATGCCAAACCGATAGACCTTAAGTTGCTGGAAACGATTACACCGTATCAATATGACAAGCTTTATTTCATCATGCATCCTGCCAGTCAGTTAATGAAATTTTACTATCCCATTTTGCAGATTATTGATGCTTGTAAAGGGAATACGGTAGAACAAATTGATGTAAATGCAGGAGGCGTTTATTTATTAATTATTCGACGTCACTTAGACATTTGTTTAGCGCCGCTTTCTGTGGGTGACTTTACGATGTTGTTAGCTATGCAGGATGGAAAATCATTAGCTGAGGCGTTAGAGATGACGTTGGCTGTGGATAAGGATTTTAGACTGGATGAGAAGTTGCCGAATTGGGTTAAGAATAATACGTTAGTGGATTATTTTTTGGCGGAGAAGGTGTTGGTTTAGTTAAAAATACTGCTGTCATTCTGCAACCATCCACTGTCTTTCTGCAACCACCCACTGTCATCCCG
>JBAQCP010000072.1:0-7290 GCA_049294295.1 Gammaproteobacteria bacterium
ACATACAACAGAAGTATCGTTATAAATGGATTCCCGCTTTCGCGGGAATGACAGTAGTGGCTTGCAATAACAGTAGTGGCTCTATCTAAACTGCACAGTCCTACTTCCAATCTTATAAAAAAAATCCTCAGAGGAGAGTCTTGCTGTGGCTAAGATAGCTGAACTTGAAAAGAAATTACTGCATTACACCGGTAAAGCAATTTTCGATTTTAATATGATTCAAAATGGCGACCGCATTATGGTTTGTCTATCCGGCGGTAAAGATTCTTTTACAATGATGCGCATTCTCAAGCTATTACAGCAGCGTTCTAAAGTTGATTTTGAATTGTTTGGTTTTACCTTAGATCAATCTCAACCTGGCTGGAACGATGAAAAGCTACGTGCTTGGTATGATGGTAATAAAGTACCCTACGAAATCTTAACTCGCGATACCTACTCCATCGTGAAAGAAAAAATTCCTGAAGGTCAAACGTATTGTTCGCTTTGCTCAAGATTGCGTCGCGGTATTATTTATCGTTATGCGGAAGAAAAAGGCTTTAACAAAATTGCGCTTGGGCATCATCGCGATGATTTAATCCGCACCTTGCTCATGTCTATTTTATATAACGGTAATATCAGCTCCATGCCGCCTAAATTATTAAGCAATAATAAAAAGCATGTCGTGATTCGTCCGCTTGCGTATTGCCAAGAAAAAGATATTGCGGCTTTTGCCCAATTGATGGAATTCCCGATTATCCCTTGCACCCTGTGTGGATCCCAAGAAAATCTCATGCGTAAAAAGGTTAAAGTGTTAATCGACCAATTAGCCGCAGAGAATCCTAAGGTGCCTAGCAATATGTTGCATGCGCTAACCAGCATCAAGCCTAGCCAATTAATGGATAAAAACTTTTGGGATTTCAAGAACTTAGAAAACCTAAAAGACACGCTGCCTGACGATGGCGTCGGTGAGACCGGCGGTTGTGGCATGGAAGTGTTTAATTTTTAATCTATATTTCTGATATTTTAAGGAGTGTGCTATTATTTAGTTATGAGGCTTAGCAGGGGAAGGAAATGGACTACGATAACTTGCGCCAAGAAACTGAATCGGCTGAAATAGATCTTGAGGCTAGAAAAAAACTCCTTAGAAAACAAGCATTTTTTGCCAAACTCAGGGAAGAAGAGTTAGATGTATTGGCAACCCTGCTGGTTGAAGTAGAAGCTCATCCTAAAGAGGTTATCGTTAAGCACGGTGATCGCGTGGATAGCGTCTATATCATTGTAAAAGGGTCTGCAGACGTCCAACAGACGTTTTATAAAGACCAAGTCCCACATACCACTTCCCTGGCTACCCTGCATGAAGGCGCTGCAATTGGTTTAAATGAGACGGGTTTCTTCTCTTTATCAGGTAAGCGTACCGCTAGCGTGGTTGCCTTGACTGAGATGACCTTGTTGCGCTTAAGCGTGGCTGCATTTCATGGGTTTGCGTTGTCTTATCCGCATGTGAATGAAGTGTTGAATAAAGCTAAGTAGGTTGTGTTGTATCTACCAATGCGTTTGCAGTCTTCCGTCTTCCTTGTGCTTTCTTGCTGTCATTCCTGCGTAGGCGGGAATCCATTTCTAATATGCAGCAGAAGTAACGTTATGGATGGGTTCCCGCCTACGCGGGAATGACAGTGTAGTGATATAACAGTGAGGTGTAAGTCCGGATCCAGTGATCTAAGCGTACAACAATACCCCTTCCCCCACCTGACAGGCATAACTCACCGTATAATAAGGCACAAATGTCTGCGGGTTTAAATAAGCACTCATAATCTCCGCAGAATTATCCTCAAAAATCCGTAAGCGTACATAATCTTGCACAAACCCAAATTTACTATGTTGCGTCACATGCGTAAAAGCCGTCGCAATCGTCATTTGGGCTTTATAGTTAGTTTGAACTTTATAGTTATCAAAAACGTCGAAGTTAAATCCAGCGGCAGCGCCAGGTAGCTTGGTTTCTGTAGGGTGGGAAGCGACACACTTATCAACATCTACCACGGCTATAACTTGATCACCAGCACGTAATGCTAAGCGTAGTTGCTCGTAAGAGGTGAGTGTTTTATGAGGGGCAGCAAAAGCGTAGGTAGTGCGAGTAGTAGCGTAAGATAGCTTCTCATTTAACATCCCTTTTAAAGCCACCCATTATTTGAATGGATGGCTACTGTTTATTTAAGCGAGAGAAACGCCTTCTTCCAGGCTTCTCTTTTTTTCATGCGTTAAGCGAGAAACAAATGGTACAGCAAAAAATAAGATAACGCCGAGTGCAATGGCGCTCCAGCCTAATAAGCCAAAGGTATGGCTATAGCTCGCATTGCTAATCAATGGATTGATAGAGTCACTTGAGCCGAGAGCCATTTTAGAGAAATGATCAGATAAAATAGCAGCGATACCCGAGATCATTAACCACATGCCCATCATCAAACCGCGTAAGCGGTGTGGTGCTAATTGACCCACCATCGCATAACCAATAGGGGAGATGAATAATTCGCCTATGCTTTGTAAGATATAGCTAGCTAATATCCAATTAAAGTTAGTATAGCCTTGCGCGTTTGCCATGCTAATGCCTAATGGCAAGATAATAAATGCAACGCCAATGATGGTAAGCGCAAATGAAAATTGTAAAGGGATATTAATATTAATGCCGCGCTCACGCATGCGTGAAAATACCATGCTGAGTAATGGACCACCAAGGATGATAACTACGGTATTAATATTTTGTATCCATTGCGGTGCAATAATCATACCTAAGAAGTGTCTGTCGACATTACGTTCTATAAATAGGTTAAGTCCCATAGGGGCTAATTGATAAAGCGCCCAGAACATGACTGACGATAACGCTAAAATAATGAAGGCAGTCATTTTGCTTTTTTCAATGCGGCCGGGCTGTTTAGTTGTTAGGACAATAATGAGTCCCAACATGGCCACGCCTAACACTAAGATAAGCTGATTGCAAAGCGTAGTGTGTTCTAGCAGTACACGAATAGTGAGAATAAGAGCTAACACAATACCAACGCCAATGACACGAGCATTACGTTTTGCATAGTTAGAGGCAGCAACAAACGTAGTATCACGATCTTTGAGTGCTTTCCAGTTATAAACAAGAATGCTGATTGCAACTAAATTGCCTAATCCACTTAATAAGAATAATAAATGGTAAGCTGCTTGTAGATGTAAATAACCGCTCAAGGCGAAACCAATAAAAAAGCCAACGTTCATACCGCTGTAATTCCAGAGGAAAGCAGATTCACGACGTTTATCATCAGGTTCAAATAATTGAGTGACCATGCAGTTGATGCAGGTTATGTTTAAACCACTACCGCCTAAAAAGACAGCCAAGCCCCATAGAAGATAGTTTGTATTGGGTACGGAGATAAGCAAGCAGCCAGCAATTTGGGCTATCATCGCGACACAGAATAAGCTGCGATAACTTAAGAAGCGTCCACCTAAATAACCACCTAATAAATGAAGGAAGAAATTCAGTGCAATAAACGAACCGGTAATGCTGGTCGCGGAGGTATCGTTCATATGCAAGAATTTGGTCGCATATAAGATTAGCGTGGAATACAGTACGCTGAAACTGAGGGTGGCAAAAATCTGAATTAAAAATAATGCACCAGCGCCTGCTGGCATCACATCGTTGTATCTTTCAAGAATAGATCTTTTAATCCGTGTTTGGCCCATATATCAAATCCCCTCTTACGGATGGCAAGTATATTAAATTTAATGAGTCATCATTAGCGTGAAGGCGGATAAGCTTCAAGTACTAACGTCACTTCTTTATTTAGCTCTGATAGGCGTTTTGCCAAACTATCCATTATATTGGTTTTGAGCTCGCTTTCAAGTTGAGCGAGTGCCTGTTTTAGGCGGGGGGTGGGGCAGTAGCAAACAGCGCCGTGCAATTTGTGCACACGCTGTTTTAATTCGGGATATTGATTTTTAGCGTAAAAACGCTGAATTTCATCATTGTCATCCGGCAAGGTTGACACTAAATAGGTGAGGATCTCTTCGGCGATCTCTTTTTTACCAGCTAACTTTGTCCCTAAGTCCCAATCGATTACTGGTAAGTTTTTCGTATCCATGACTCAACTCGCTCCTTCATTTTGTAAACACCGCCATCGCTTCAATATGTGACGTATGTGGAAACATATTCATGATTCCCGCGTGAGTCAACCTAAAACCGTATTTTTGGACTAATTCTCCCGCATCTCGGGCTAATGTCGCAGGGTTGCATGAAACGTATACAATTTTTTTGGCGCCTAATTGCTCAATGAACGGCAGCATCTCTTTTGCGCCTGCTCTTGGTGGGTCTAATAAAATTTTGTCGTAGTGCTGCTTCATCCAAGGGGCGTCTGTTGGGGGTGCCATTAAATTGGCAGCATGGAAATCAACATTTTGAATGCCATTGTGCGCCGCGTTTGTATTGGCGCGAATGACCATTTCTTCACCACCTTCAACACCCGTTACGTGTTTTGCAAAACGTGCCATGGGTAGGGTGAAATTGCCGATACCGCAGAATAAATCTAAGACGGTTTCATTTTCTTTTAATTCAAGCAGGTCTAGTGCTTGGTTAACCATCAATCGGTTCATTTCTAAATTGATTTGAGTAAAGTCTAATGGATGAAATAAAAATGCCAATTGTTGATCCGGCAGGGTATAGCTTAAGCGCTCAGCAGATTGTTCTGGGTAGAGGCAGGTAATTGGCAGCGGCGAATTAGGCTGTAAGTAGAGATGAAAGTCGTATTGCTTACCAAAATCTAGCAGCTTTTGTAGATCGACTTCGGAGAGCGGTTTCATGTGTCTGATTACAAGTGCCGTGTCTGTGTCGCCGATGGCAACTTCAATTTGTGGGATGTCTTGAATGGCATTTAATGAGGTAATTAATGCACGTAGGGCTTCAAAATTTTCACCGACTCTAGGATGTAATACTTTGCAGCTTTCCAAATCAGCTAAATAACGGCTTTTCTTTTCTCTAAAGCCCACGAGTACTTTATCTTTTTTAATGACAAAACGAACGCCTAAACGTGCTTTGCGGCGATAGCCGGTATTGTTAGCATGTAAAGGGGGTAAAATAGCATCAGGAACAACGTGGCCAAAATGCTTGAGTTGCTCTAGCATGGTTTGCTGTTTTAATTCGATTTGTAAAGTAGGGCTCATGTGTTGCAAACTGCAACCGCCGCAGACGCCTGCATGCTGGCAAGGCGGTTCTACACGTTCCGCAGATGCTTGCAAAATGTCTAATGCATCACCTTCATTAAACGTGGCGCGTTTTTGATTTATCCTGTAAGTTACCGTTTCGGTGGGCAACCCACCATTTAAGAATGTTGTTTTACCGTCAATTGTTGCAATACCGCGGCCATCATGACTGAGTGCATGAATAGTGGTGGTGAGGGTAGTCTTGTCTTTTGCTGGCTTTTCATTAGGTATTGTTTTCATGCTTAAAATCCAAAATTCTCTATCGGTTTTTCAATGTGATAAGACTATATAATAATTGGCAAAATAATACAAATTTGATCAAAATTTGCATTGCACTGAATGTGGGCTATACTGGAAGTGAGTAAGATGTTTAGAGGATAACGTCCAAAACCTTTCAGTTGTATAAGTTGGAGATGCGATAGCAGTATGGTGTGCAGGTCCCTATTTGGGAAAGCCTTAAATGCTGCCGAGGTCTCAAAGATAGAAGAGCGTGGTTTTTGCGACATCCTTTACACTTACTCAGATTCTCGAAAAATCACCTCCGTTGATAGCGGGGGTGATTTTTTTTGTGATCTGGATGGAGTAACTGCTGTCATTCCCGCGAAAGCGGGAATCCATTTATAACGATACTTCTGCTATATGTTTGAAATGGGTTCCCGCTTTCGCGGGAATGACAGTAGTGGCTCGTAATGACGGTAGTTACTCCATCCAGGCTTGTATCTCATCCCATTTTTACGTAACGTAGTTTTAATCTTTCAATTCTTCAAGGACGTCGAATCATGTCTCAAGCCATCATCAATCGCGAATTACAATACGGTGCTAGTAATTATAATCCGTTGCCTGTGGTATTAACAAAAGGCGAAGGCGTCTATGTTTGGGATGATCAAGGTAAACGTTATTTAGATATGATGAGTGCCTATTCTGCCGTTAGTCACGGCCACTGCCATCCTAAATTAGTGAAAGTATTAACAGAGCAAGCACAAAAATTAAATATCGTTTCGCGAGCGTTTTATACGGATCAATTAGGTGGTTTTTTAGAAAAAGTTTGTAAAGAAACCGGTTTTGAAAAAGCACTGCCCATGAATACAGGTGCAGAAGCAGTTGAAACTGCTTTAAAGGCTGCGCGTAAATGGGGTTATACCGTTAAGGGAATTCCAAAAGACAAAGCAGAGATTATTGCTTGCGATGGTAATTTTCATGGACGTACTATTTCTATTATTAGCATGTCGACAGAACCACAATATCAATCTGGTTTTGGTCCTTTCCCTGCAGGATTTAAATCGATTCCTTATGGTGATGTTGCTGCACTTGAAAAAGCAATCACACCTAATACCGCTGCATTTTTAGTGGAACCTATACAAGGTGAGGGGGGTATTGTTGTACCGCCTGCTGGTTATTTACGTGCGTGTGCAGAGATTTGTCGTAAGCATAATGTATTGATGATTTGTGATGAAATTCAAACAGGCTTAGGTCGTACGGGAAAATTACTGGCGTATCAGCATGATGATTTTCAGCCAGATGCGGTGGTATTGGGTAAGGCATTAGGGGGTGGGTTGTTGCCTGTTTCTTTATTCTTAACTCGCAAAGAAGTCATGGATGTTTTTACGCCTGGCGATCACGGCAGTACGTTTGGTGGTAATCCATTAGCAGCAGCGGTTGGGCTTGCGGCGTTTAATGTTTTGTTGGAAGAGAACTTAGTTGAGCGCGCTGACAAAATGGGGCATTATTTTCAAGAGCAGTTAAGAACGATTCAATCGCCTTTGATTAAAGATGTGCGAGGGAGGGGGTTGTTGATTGGTTTAGAAATAGATAGTGCTTATTCGGCGCATGATATTTGTATTAAGTTGTTGGATCATGGGGTGTTGTCTAAAGATACGCATGGGACAGTGATTCGTTTTGCGCCGCCGTTGATTATTACGGAAGAGCAGATTGATACGACGGTGAATGCGTTGAAGAAGGTGTTTAGTGAGATTAAAGATTCGGCGTTGAGTTAGGGGGGATACCCTTCGAGCGGTGTAGCCTGGATGAAGCCACCGCCGTCATTGCGAGCCACTACTGTCATTCCCGCGAAAGCGGGAA
>JBAQCP010000073.1:0-3872 GCA_049294295.1 Gammaproteobacteria bacterium
TCCTCTGATTGAACTTGGTAGGTCCAATTGGAGTGAAACTTATTACCAGCTCCGTTTCAATGCTTACATGGCAATGCCCTTGTTATTCGCACCGGCATAGCCGGTGGTTTCGGATCTCGAATGACAGCATTAAAGAACAGTCGCCCAATCAAACACCAGTAGTGTCAATCATCTACGTTTGTGTATAATGTCGTTGCAGATTAGGGAAGGAACCAGACATGATTGCAACGCATAATGATCCGACATTAATTGAAGCAACACCCCTATCGTCACCGCAGCATCTAAAGCCGGTAGACGCGTCTGCATCGCCTGTCTTATTAACTCATCGCACCATGACGCATCATCCTAAAGCAGGTTTAAACCCTGTAGTGGACACAGCGAGCTATTTGATTTCTGTATTGGGCAAATTAAAAGAGCTGAAAAGCTACCGTCAACTCAGCAAGTTACAAAGTGAACTTGTTCAAGAAGTGAATTTCTTTCAGGAAACATTGAATAATTTAGGCTACAACGGGGAATACGTTGTGGTGAGCCGTTACGTCATCTGCGCTGTATTTGATGACATTATCACCAATACCGCCTGGGGCGCTCAAGGACAATGGGATGCACATTCGTTATTAGCAGCGTTTAATTTAGATACACAGCACCAGGATAAATTTTTCAGCATCCTAGAAAGAGCAGTCAAAGAACCTAGTGTCTATATCGATTTAATGGAACTTATGTATATTTGCTTAAGCATGGGATATAAAGGTCAGTATCGGGCAACTGAACACAACCAATATCAGCTTGAACAAATTACACATCATCTTTACAAGCACATCCGAGCGCATCGTGGCAACTTTAGCAAAACCCTTTCTCCTACGCCGCTCAAACCGGCAGCAGAAACCAAGAAAACGATTAGCTCCCGCATTTCACCGCTGTTTGTTTTCTTTGTAACGGTTTGCTTAGTGACAACCATTTTTGTTGGCTTGGGTTATTTAATGGACGTTATCTCAAATGAAGCTTACCAAAACATTGCACAGATTCAAACATCAGCTAGTCAGTCAAATCCCGGGTGATGCCTATTTAAAATCGCTACCTTCTTTTGGTCTTTTTGCAATCGCTGCCGTTCTCATTTGGATCGCGGTTCCGCATATCGCTATTAACGATCAAATGCCGTTTGCCTCCGTTGAAAAACGCTCGTATCTCACTGCGTTTTTATTTTTAATCTGGATATTGAAATTTTTGATGTTTGATTTGGATGGCCCCAATCCATTTCAATATAAAGACTTACATACTAGAAAAAAATTATATAGCCTTCAAAAGCGTGTGCTGGGGGTTGTGAGCTTTCTGAAAAAAACAACGATCTCTCGACTAGGTAAAACGATCTCTTTAACCGAGCTGCCGTGGTATTTATTAATTGGACCTAATGATGCAGGTAAAACCTCTCTATTAGCTAACGCCGACGTGCATTATGTCTTGCAGCGTCAATTAAAGCCTGACGAAGATCCTCAACACTTAAACCCTTCTGAACAATGTGATTGGTGGGTAACGAAAGATGCGTGCTTGATTGATGTCCCTGGCAAATACATCAGCCCGCCTAACAATCAACATCAGGCAACCAGCCATGGCATTTTTTGGCGGTTCTTTCTTCAGCTAATTAAAAAACAACGCGGCAAACATGGTATTGATGGCATTATCTTAGCCATGCCATTAGCTGAAATCATGAAAGAAGGGAATAGCAAGAAACAACAAGCTGCGTTCCAGCATTTGCTTTCTCGTATCTACGAGCTGCAACGTCAATTTCCAGCAGCAATTCCTTGCTACTTAGTGATTACCAAATGCGATTTATTATCTGGTTTTTCAGAATTCTTTGCAGAAGCTGGTAAAGAAGAAATTAATCAGCCTTGGGGCTTTTCTTTACCGATATCCAAAAACCTTAGTAAGCTTGATATGCTATGTGTGCAACGATTTAATGCTTTAATTAAAAAAATCAATCAACAGTTATTATGGCGCTTGCATCAAGAACGTAATCCGATGGCTAGACCTTATATCAAAGACTTCCCATTACAGATTGAAAAACTAAAAGAGTTCACGCTAGATTTGATTAAAAAACTTTCTAGCGCTAATGCGTTGCCAGCCTTGCAAGGCGTTTATCTAACCAGCGCCCTACAGGTAAAACCTGAATCCGTTATTCTTGAAGAAGCGGTTAATAATGCTCAGCGCGCCATTCAATTATTTAAACCACCGGCTAGTGAATCTCGATCTTATTTTATCAAACAATTTATGCTGAATGCTTTAAATGATCAACCATCAGGAGAAGCGAGCGGCCAATCTCATTTAAAACGATATGTCATTTATGCGCTAGCCATTACGGCTGTTACGATTGCTGGTATTTTTCTTGGTCGTGATTTTAAACAAGGCGTTAATCAAACTTACGTTGTTGAAAATAAAGTAGCCGACTATCAAGCGGAAGCTCAACATATTAGTAATCCTGTTGATCATTTATCTAAAACCATTGATTTACTGAATTCATTACAACCTGAGGTTCGCATCCAACCTAATGAATTTAAATTAACGCAGCTGCTTGCGTTCTACTCAACTAAATCTCAGAAAAGGAATGCTCGAGTTTATCAAGATGCGCTGAAAAACATTCTCTTGCCTGAAGTGAAAAATTATTTAGCGCACTATATTGTAATTCCTGTAAATCGCAATGCTGACAATGTTTATGCCACCCTAAAAGCTTACATCATGCTAGGTGACACAAATCATTTTCAAGCTAACTACATTATTGATACGTTTAATTTTATTCTGCCTAATAATACCAATCCTGTATTGAAAAAGAATTTGGCGGATCATTTGCACACGGCTCTGTATAGCAACTGGACGCCGATGGGGCTGAACATGACGTTAATTCAAGATACCAGAAATTATTTAACAGCCTTACCTGCGCATCAGCTCGGTGAATTGATATTAAAAAATATTAACGATAATGGGTTAGCTAGTGATATTAATCTTGGTTTATCCGAAAACAGCCCAGCATTGACCTCTAAACAACCTGTACGCATTGCTAATATGTTTACAGCCAAACTGTTTAATACTGTTTTATCTCAAGAAACAACGACAGCAGCTGATGAAACAACGATAGGGAATTGGGTGTTAGGCGATGATGGCAATCCAAATACCAATCCTGAATTAACCAATGCACTAATTGAGCAGCTAAAAGGAAACTATCTAGATACTTATGTGGATACTTGGGAGAAAGCATTAAGTGATATCACAGTAGCATCACCTAAGACCCTAGAAGAAGCTAGAGCTATTATTGCTGAGCTAGCTAGCCAGCGCTCGCCATTAATGACTTTTTTACAAGCCGTGCATGACAATACTTATTTTGAGCCCATTGCATCTTCTAGCCCTAAACTGCAGGCACTCGGATCATTAATTGAAAAAAATAATGGTTCTGATGCGTTGCTTTATCAATTAGTAGCGAGCCTGCAAACGGCAGAACAATACTTGCAGCGTATCTTAGCAGCTGATAATGAAAAACGAGCGGCGTTTAATGCAGTATCTGCGAGAACCAGTAAACGGGGAGATGATCCATTATTAGCACTTCGATTACTCGCTGAAAAAAGCCCGGAACCGGTGCGTACTTGGTTGCAAAACTTAAGCAATCAAACTTGGCGTTTGTTAATGCAAGATGCTGGGCAGTATATGGATATATCATTAAATACCGCGCGTAGAACCCAGCCTACGCTTGCATATAATACGAAACATACCGTGACAGCTCCGGCGGGAGCAGCTACTACCGCTATCACGAATAAAGCAGTGTCAGCTAGCTAAAAATAACAGCCGTCCGCGTAGCCTGGATGGAGCGAAGCGGAATCCGGGTTTGCCTG
>JBAQCP010000074.1:0-2774 GCA_049294295.1 Gammaproteobacteria bacterium
AGCGGGAACCCATTTCAAACATACAGCAGAAGTATCGTTATAAATGGGTTCCCGCTTTCGCGGGAATGACAGTAGTGGCTCGCAATGACGGCAGTGACTCTATCCAGGTTACATCCACGCATATCAAAAAGGATAGCTCTATGCAAGAAGCAACCCGCTTACTCGAACAACAACGCGAATTCTTCGCCTCTAACACCACCAAATCTATCCCTTTCCGCATCGAACAATTAAAAAACCTAAAAAAAATGCTAGTTACGCACGAAAGCGATATCTTGCTAGCCTTACAAATGGATTTAAATAAATCCTTCTCTGAATCTATGATGTCTGAAGTATTATTGATCTTAAAAGAAATTGATTATGCTATTAAACATTTAAAACAATGGTCACGGCCAAAAAAAGTTAAAACACCCCTGCTTCTTTTTCCAGGTAAATCTTATATCCATACTGAACCCTACGGCTGCACTTTAATTATGAGTCCGTGGAACTATCCTATTATGCTATCTTTTTCACCGCTAATAGGTGCTATCAGTGCAGGCAATTGCGCTATCTTAAAACCATCGGAAGTGGCTCCCTACACACAGCATGTCATCGTTGAATTAATTAGCAAGTGGTTTGACCCTCGCCATATAACTGCTTTAAATTTAGATGCTACACAAACCGAGCAATTATTAGAAAATCAATTTGATTATATTTTCTTTACAGGCAGCACTCACATTGGCAAAAAGATCATGTCTGCAGCCGCAAAACACTTAACACCGGTAACATTAGAATTGGGTGGTAAGAGTCCTTGTATTGTTGATGAAACAGCTGACCTTGATTTTGCTGCGCGGCGTATTATTTGGGCTAAAATGCTAAATGCAGGACAAACCTGTATTGCGCCTGATTATTTGTATGTACAACAATCTTGTAAGGAAGAACTGGTTGAAAAGTTACGTAGTGTTTTACAAGATTTTTATGGCAGCGATCCAGAAAGAAGCACAAGCTTCGGGCGTATTATTAATCAAAAACATCTTGAACGCTTAAGCCACCTATTAAAAGCTGGCAATATTATACAGGGTGGGAAAGTGGATGTTGAAACTCAGTATATCGCACCGACATTAATAGATAATATTTCTTGGCAAGACCCTATCATGCAGGAAGAAATTTTTGGTCCTATTTTGCCTATTTTAACATTCGATAAAATAGAAATATTGATTGCTAACTTAAAGATGCAAGCAAAACCACTAGCGCTATATTTATTTTCAAGCAATCAACAAACCCAGCAATTAGTCACAGATGAATTATCATTTGGTGGTGGCTGTATTAATGATTGTATTATGCAAGTTGCGAATCATTATTTACCGTTTGGTGGTGTTGGGATGAGTGGGATGGGCGGGTATCATGGAGAACATTCTTTTCAAGCGTTTTCCCATGGTAAGAGTATTTATCGTAAGTCTTGGTTGTTGGATGCGAAGCTGGAATATCCTCCTTTTAGCGAGAAGAAATTGAGGTGGGTGAAGTGGTTGTTTAGTATTTAGGATCGGATGCGTAATCCTGATGGGGTGTAGCCCGGATGAGCACAGCGACAGCAGCCAGGGCCTTTTTCATTTTAAAGAAAGAGCCCCGGCTGTCGCTGCGCGTCATCCGGGCTATACTATCTAATGCTGATGCTCAGTTGTCTTTGCTTTCACTTGATTTAACCAAGCTTCTAACACAATCGTATTACCTAATGATTCCAACCAAGACACATCGGTATCATCTGCCATGCGGCTGCCTTGTAAAATGCCTTCTGCAACGGCATCAATCTGATACGTATACAAAGGCTTATCTGCAGTAATAATGATTTCTGCAGACTCTGCTTGATCATGGCGTTTAATTAAAATTTTGTTATCAGTCTGCTCAGGCATCCAAGGATTGGTTAGCATTGTTAACATCCCTTCAGTACCAAACACTTCGAATTGGGTAAACATATCCATATCATCAGTAACAGTCACCGTTGCTGTCATTTGTTTTGGAAATTGCATCAACAAGCTAGCTGAACGATCAACGTTTCTATTCTTATCCATCTCACCAATCGATACAAGATCACTAGGTTCAGCAGTCATGCGATTATGCGCGCTGCCTGCTAATAAACGAATTAAAGAAACAGGGTAGCAACCTAGATTTAAAATACTGCCACCGGCTGTTGTATTAGCAAGTGCTGCAATATCGGCGGTATAAATGGCATTAAAACGCTTAATCTCGCCTAGCGCTTTATTTTTAATAAGTTCAATTAATTTTAATGTCACGGGATGATGGCGATACATCAATGCTTCTAAACAAAATACATTTGCTTTTTTGACAACCGCAAATGCTTCTTGCGCTTCTTCTAAACTAGTGACAAACGGCTTTTCACATAAAATATGCTTACCAGCAACAGCTGCCCGCATTATCCATTCTTTATGTAGATGGTTAGGTAAGCCGATATAAATGGCATCAATATCAGTATCAGCTAATAAAGCATCATAGGTGCCGTAGGATTTTGCAATATTATGTTTTTGAGCAAACCCCTCAGCTTTTTCTACCGAACGCCCTGCAATCGCTTCTAAGGTGCTGGTGGAAGACGCTTGAATAGCCATAGCTATTTTTTCAGAAATATTGCTGGTACCCAAAATACCCCATCTAATTTGCTGCGCTGACATATTTTCTCTCGCTCGTTTGTCGTAAAGGGGGCCATTATAGCGAGTTTGGGTAGAAAAAATAGTGTAGGTTGTGGTGTAGCCTGGATGGAGCGAAGCGGAATCCGGGTTTGCCTG
>JBAQCP010000075.1:0-6854 GCA_049294295.1 Gammaproteobacteria bacterium
TCATTTTGTTATTGGCGTTATCGCAAGATTCCTGAGCTATGCTCGAATCTTGTGTACAGAGGTAAATTGACGAATTAATTAGGTGGTGTATCCTCATTAACTGACGAAGGTTAATGGATAAATCCAAGAGGAACACCACCATGGGCAAAGATAATGTTATTGGGCTAAAAAAGCCAGAGACAATTAACGATTTATTGACAGAAGTATTGAGATCAGGGGCGAGGAAGTTGCTGGCGGCAGCGGTAAATGCGGAAGTAGAAGAGTTTCTGAGCCAGCATAACTCAGAGGAAGGTATAGCCCGTTTTGTACGCAATGGCTACCTACCAGAACGAGAGATCCAAACTGGTATTGGCGATGTGGCGGTACAGGTGCCACGCGTCCGTGATCGGATGAATGCGCCAGATGAGATACGATTTGGGTCATCAGTGATACCAAAGTACTTGCGTCGTAGTGGCAACATGAATGATCTTTTACCCTTGTTATACTTAAAAGGTATATCAAGCAATGATTTTGCCGATGCCCTTAAACCGTTGGTTGGTGATGAAGCCAGAAATTTATCACCAGGCGTTATCGGTCGCCTAAAAGCAGTATGGGAAGATGAGTACCAGACTTGGCGTCAGCGTGATTTAAGCGGTAAGCGTTATGTTTACTTCTGGGCGGATGGCATTCACCTGCAGGCTCGCTTAGAAGACTCTGTAGAGTGTGTTCTGGTGATTATTGGTGTAACGGAGCAAGGCAATAAAGAGTTACTTACAATCGAAGGAGGTCATCGAGAAAGCAAACAATCTTGGTTGTCGGTACTGCAAGATTTGAAGAATCGCGGATTAAAAAAAGGGCCTAAATTAGCCGTTGGTGATGGCGCATTAGGTTTCTGGGGAGCACTAACAGAAGCTTATGGCAAAACGCGTCATCAGCGATGCTGGTTCCACAAGATGGGTAATGTGTTGGATAAGCTGCCGAAATCATTGCAAGCAAAGGCGAAATCACAACTTCAAGATATATGGATGAGTGACACGCGGGAAGCAGCATACAAAGCATTTAATCATTTTGTGTCGGTACACGAAGCAAAATATTTCAAAGCCACAGAATGCTTACTGAAAGACAAAGAAGAGCTACTAGCGTTTTATGATTTTCCTGCGGAGCATTGGGCTCATATACGCACGAGTAATCCGATTGAGTCAACATTTGCGACTGTGCGCCACCGTACCTATAAATCGAAAGGCTGTTTTTCACGCACAACGATTTTAACGATGGTATTTAAGCTGTGTGAAAGTGCGCAGAAGCGTTGGCACAGATTGAGAGGATTCAACTACCTGGCAGATGTTATTCGTGACGTGAAATTCACGAATGGTATACGGCAGGAAGAGGAAAATGGGTCAGTGAATGAGAGAGCAGCCGCCTAATGCAAAATATCTCGTACACAACATTTGACTATAGCTCTCGGGATGGCAGTGGGTGGCTCGCAATGACGGCAGTTATTCCATCCAGGCTACACTTATACGCCCGCTAACTCTTCCAACATTTCCTTAGCATGCGCCATCGTCTTTTCCGTAATCTTCTCACCACTCAACATCCGCGCCATTTCTTGTGTGCGTTCCTGCTTATCAAGCAAACGTAAACGAGTATGCGTAGTCTTTTCAATAAAATATTTCTCTACAAATAGATGATGATGCCCACAAACTGCCACCTGTGCTTGATGAGTGACACAGAACACTTGGTAAGAGTCACCAAGCTTACGTAATAATCGACCGATCTTTTCAGCCGTTGCCCCACTCAAGCCTGTATCTACCTCATCAAATACCAGCGTTGGAATGCTAGTGCGATGGGCGAGCGCCAAATGTGCCGCTAAGCTTAAACGTGAAAGCTCACCACCCGATATTACTTTTAAAGATTGTAGAGGCTGATCTGGATTAGTTTTAATCAGGAAGATAATTTTTTCATGTCCGTAAGGCGAAAGTGATGTTGTGTCACTTTCTAATTCAATATGAAAATCACCATGTGGTAAAGATAACGAACGAATAGTGGTGGTGATTTCTTTTTCAAGCTTTGAGGAGGCTTTCTGGCGGCTCTTAGTTAGCTTTTCAGCAGCTTGATGATAATCCAAGGCTATTTGCGTCAGCTCGGTTTTTAATTGCAGTAAATCTTCATCACTCGTGCTCAATGCATTTAGTTCTGCAGCAATGCGCTCTTGGAAGGAGAATAATTCTGCGGGTGGAATTTTATGTTTACGTGCCAAATTAAAGATAACGCTAACACGTTCTTCAGTCGCTTGCAATTTTTCAGGATCTAAGTCCGTACTTTCTAGGTAATTCTGCAGCTCAGATTCCAAATCGGTGATTTGAATCACGGCAGAATTCAACGTGCCTAACCATTCTTTAGCAGTTGCATCAACAACGACTATATTCTCTAAGATTTTGCGTATTTCATTTAATTGGGAGATGACATTGTTATTTTCATTTTCAACGAGCAGTTGATTGGCTAGTTGAATATTACGTATTAATTCTTCTGCATGTGCTAAACGTTTATGCTCTGCTTCTAAGTTTTCCCATTCACCTGCTTGTAGTTTCAACTGTTCTAATTCATCCAGCTGAAAGCGCAAATATTCACTTCTTTTGGTTCGTTCGCGGGTCATTTCTTGCAATGCATGGATGTCATGTTCAGTCGCTTTATGACTCTCTGCTAATTGCTTGACGCTGTTGACCAAAGCAGCATGGTCTGCAAAGCGATCTAGCATTTCTCGCTGTGTTTCTGCTTTCAGTAAGACTTGTTGTTCGTGCTGGCTATGTAGATGAAATAGCATTTCACCTAATTCTTTTACAAACGGCAGCGTAGAAGGGGAGCCGTTAACGTAGCAGCGTGAACGTCCATCGCTTCCAACAACACGACGGATAATGCATTCTGGTGCATCGTGATAAAGATCAACTTGTTTTAAGTGATCAATTACCTTGGGAAATCGAGTGATATCAAAACCTAGGCTGATTTCAGCTTTTTCTTTGCCAGGACGTATCATGTTAGATGAGGCACGCCCACCTAGCGCCAATTCAATGGCTTCAATAAAGATAGACTTACCGGCACCTGTTTCACCGGTAATCATGGTGCTGCCATCATTTAAATTAAGATGGAGTTCTTCAATGGTTGCTAAGTCGCGAATGTGAATTTGATTTAACATCTGCGTTATTCCGAATAATTAAGTTTACGGCCCCAGTGTAGTTTGCTGCGTAACGCTTCATAGTAATCATAATCACGAGGGTGGATTAGGTGTAAGTGTTTTGTTTTCTTGCGTATCGTAATTTCACTGCCGGGTGGTGTATTGATAAAGGCCTGGCTGTCTGCGGTAATGCGTGGTGTCGTGCCATTATTGGGGGCAATTTTAATTTTAATGGTGTGGTTACCTTCAATGACAATAGGTCTGATGCTCAGGGTGTGCGGGAACATGGGCACAATCACCATGGCATCTAATTGAGGGTGCAGAACCGGGCCGCCACCGGATAAGGCGTAAGCAGTTGAGCCAGTAGGGGTGGCAATAATCACGCCATCAGAATCTTGGCTGCAAAGAAATTGATCATCTATATAGATTTCAAATTCATTCATATGCGGAACGGAGTCAGGAATGAGGGCAATTTCATTTAAGGCATTATTTTCACCCAAAAAGCGTCCTTCATGTTCAACGCTGGCCGTGATTAAGAAGCGCTTTTCTAAGATATAGTCGCCTTCCAAAATAGCCTTTATTTTGGTGAGCTCAGTGGGTGGGATATCAGTTAAAAACCCTAAACGTCCACGATTAACACCCAAAACAGGAATTTCGTCATTTACAACTTGATGGGCGGCGCGTAATAAGCTGCCGTCACCGCCTACGACTATTAGCAGGTCGCAGTATTTATTTAATTCATCTCGTGGCGTGCCAATCAGCGAAGAATCGTCTAAACTACTGGCAGTTTCTGCATCAATGAGAAATTCTTGGTCAATGCTCTGCAAGAATTGGACAAGTGCCTTCAGGGTTTCTTTGATACCAGGGGTTTTGATCCGTCCAAGAATACCAACAGTTTTAAACGGTGAGGCCATAATGACATCTCTCAATAAATGTGAATATGCCATATTGTAATGCAGTTGGGTGTTGAAAAATATATCTATAGCCCTTATATGCTGAGTATAAGTAATTATTAGGAGAAGCATTGATGTCAAAAAAAGATAGCCCCGAGCAAGAGTCTCCGCGTGAAGAGTACTCAGAAGAGATTGCTAATCTCACGCTAGAAGAAGCCATACAAAAGCTAAATGAAGCTGAACTAAAGGCAAACGATCATTGGGAGCGTATTTTACGCATGCAGGCTGAGAGCGAAAACGCGGCTCGCCGTACCGAGCGTGATGTCACTAGTGCGCATAAATTTGCCTTAGAAAAGTTCGTATCTGAGCTGATTCCTATTATTGATGGCTTAGAGCAGTGTGCAACCAGCGTGCCGCCACAAATGCGTGATGCCGCAGCCTCTGTTGTCGAAGGCGTCGATCTCACCTTAAAAATGTTCTATTCCGCGATGGAAAAGTTTGGTGTTAAACAAGTAAACCCTATTTCTGAACCATTTAATCCTGAATATCAGCAAGCAATTTCGACCCAAGTAGACCCTAATGTTGCCCCTAATACGGTGTTGGCAGTCTTACAAAAGGGTTACACGTTGAATAATAGACTAATTCGTCCGGCCTTGGTGGTGGTTTCAAAAGCAAATTAATGCATTGAAAAATACCCAAATGCCCTTATGTATAAATATAGATAATCTTAGCGGAGAAAAACATGGCTACAAATAAAATCATAGGTATAGACTTAGGTACCACCAATTCCTGCGTTGCTGTTATGGAAGGCGACAAAGTAAAAGTCATCGAAAATGCTGAAGGTGCACGTACCACCCCTTCTATTGTTGCTTATTTAGACAATAACGAAATTCGCGTTGGCCAACCTGCTAAGCACCAAGCTGTGACCAACCCTAAAAACACCATCTATGCCGTAAAGCGTTTAATCGGCCGTCGTTTTGAAGACGAAATGGTTAAAAAGATGCAAGAAAACGTTCCTTACAAAATTGTCAAAGCTGAAAACGGCGATGCGTGGGTAGAAGTATTAGAAAATAATGATCTAGCCCCACCACAAGTATCTGCACAAATTTTAATGAAAATGAAAAAAACGGCTGAAGACTATCTTGGTCATGAAGTCACAGAGGCGGTGATCACAGTTCCTGCTTACTTTAACGATTCCCAACGTCAAGCAACCAAAGACGCTGGCCGTATTGCGGGTCTTGAAGTAAAACGTATTATTAACGAACCGACCGCTGCAGCCCTCGCATTCGGTATGGACAAGAAGCCAGGTAATCGCAAAATTGCGGTATACGATCTTGGTGGCGGTACCTTCGATATCTCCATTATTGAAATTGCTGAAGTTGATGGCGAACATCAATTTGAAGTGCTTTCTACTAATGGCGACACTTTCTTAGGTGGTGAAGATTTCGATCAACGTGTCATGAATTATTTAATCGATGAATTCAAAAATTCATCTGGTATTGATTTACGTAACGATCCATTAGCGTTACAGCGTTTAAAAGAAGCTGCTGAAAAAGCAAAAATTGAATTATCTTCTACCCAGCAAACTGAAGTGAACTTGCCTTACATCACGGCAGATGCGACGGGCCCTAAGCACATGAACGTGAAAATGACACGTGCGAAATTAGAATCCTTAGTAGAAGATTTAGTACAACGTACCATTGAGCCATGCAAAATCGCATTGAAAGATGCTGGTTTAACAATCGATAAAATTGATGACGTTATCTTGGTGGGTGGTCAAACGCGTATGCCGCTTGCGCAAGAAGCTGTTAAAAACTTCTTCGGTAAAGAACCTCGTAAAGACGTTAACCCAGATGAAGCAGTTGCAATGGGTGCGGCGATTCAAGGTGCGGTATTATCGGGTGCGATTAAAGACGTATTATTGTTAGACGTTACCCCATTGTCCTTAGGTATTGAAACCATGGGCGGTGTAATGACGAAATTAATCGAAAAAAATACCACGATTCCAACTCGTGCTAACCAAACATTCTCAACCGCTGCTGATAGCCAGACCGCTGTGACTATTCACGTATTGCAAGGTGAGCGTGAAATGGCGTCTGCGAATAAATCATTAGGCCGTTTCGATTTAACCGATATTCCACCAGCGCCACGTGGTATGCCGCAAATTGAAGTCACCTTTGATATTGACGCTAACGGTATCTTGCACGTATCTGCAAAAGATAAAGCAACCGGTAAAGCACAGTCGATTAAAATTCAAGCGTCTTCTGGCTTAAGCGATGCTGAAGTTGAAAAAATGGTGAAAGATGCAGAAGCGAATGCGGAAGAAGATCGTAAGTTCCACGATTTAGTGACCGCTCGCAATCAAGCAGACAACATGATTCATGCGGTGACCAAGTCTATGAAAGATGCTGGTGATAAAGTCGATGCAGATGAAAAAGCAGCGATTGAAAAAGCGGTTGCTGAACTGCAAGAAGCGATGAAGTCTGATGATAAAGATGCAATTGAAGCAAAAACCAAGAACCTAACCGATGCGTCTTCTAAGATGGCTGAGCGTTTATACGCGCAAGGTCAAGCTGAACAACCGCAGGGTGGTGCTGAAGGTGGTCAGGATCAAGGATCACAAAAGAAAGCAGACGATGTGGTTGATGCTGAGTTTGAAGAAGTGAAAAATGAAAATAAGAAAGACTGAGTCTGAAGACTGATGAGATCCCTTTTCCGAAAGGAGAGGGGATTTTTTTGCGTGGTTTGGATGTTTTTCATAGCGAGTGGGTTGCCCTTCGAGACGGCACTACGTGCCTCCTCAGGGCGAACGG
>JBAQCP010000076.1:0-5605 GCA_049294295.1 Gammaproteobacteria bacterium
CGGGATGACAGTGGCGGCTCGGATAGCAGTGGTGGCTCGGATGGACAGTGGTGGCTCGGATAACAGTGGTGGCTCAGGATGACAGTAGTGGTTTAAGCCATTAATTGCTGCAAAATAGTCTTACCAACCTGAGAGCTGGCCACCAATTTCAAATGCCTACCCTGCTCCGTAAATCTAATATAACAATCAAGATCAGGAAGAGGCAGCAACGGAAAACCTTTTTCTGGCCACTCCAATAAGCAGATGCTGGATGGTCCAAAGTAATCCTGAACACCCATATGCAACAACTCTTCAGCCACGTTTAATCGATATAAATCAAAATGATAAATAGACTTATCGGTTAACTCGTAAGGCTCAACCAATGTATAAGTAGGGCTTTTAACTTTATCGCTATAACCCAACCCACGCAAAAACCCTCGCGTAAATGTCGTTTTTCCAGCACCTAAATCGCCATGCAAAAAAATCACGCTACCTAGCGGAATGAGAGGCGCCAACCTACCCGCAAACTGCAACATTTCTTCTTCGCTATTTATATTTTTATAATATTCCACGACTAAATCCGATTGGTATAATTCACTAAATGATGTAAAAAAGGCATCAAATCCATTGCCACCATACCACGCTCACCCTCTTTAGCCGCATAATCGCCTGCCAAAGCATGTATGTAAACCCCTATTTTAGCCGCATCGCCGAGCGGTATACCTTGAGCAATCAAGCCGCCAATCACACCACTAAGCACATCACCCATGCCCGCTGAGGCCATACCAGGATTACCCTTTTCGCACAAGGCGGGCAACGCATTAGCAGCTAATATTAAACTACCGGCACCTTTCAAAACACAAACGCCGCCATACTGTAATTGGATCGCCTTAATTGCTTTTAAACGATCTTGCTGGATCTCAGCAGAGGAGATGTTTAGCAAGCGACCTGCCTCACCAGGATGCGGTGTTAATACCCAATTATCGTTAATAAGCCCAATACCCGCTAATAAATTTAAGGCATCTGCATCAACCACTTTAGGCTGAACGGCTTGCAATGATCGCTCCCAAATCATCTTAGACCAATCTGACTGACCCAAGCCTGGGCCTAAGATAATCATGCTCGCCTTTTCTAATAAATCATCTAATTCATGAGGCTCATGAATGCCGCGACACATTATCTCAGGACACGTAATATTTAATACCGCTGCATGCGAAGGATGGGTTGCAACTGTCACTAAACCTGCGCCTACACGCAATGCAGCCTCGGCAGCCATACGTGCTGCTCCCGAATAACCTTCATCGCCGCCTATCACTAATACATGGCCAGACATGCCTTTATGCCAATCTTTTGTGCGCGGTTTTAAATAATCTGCATAAGTACTGAGATGCATTTTTTCAGCGATAGGTGGAACAGAACTCAATAAATCCAGAGGAAGCTGCAAATCGCTGAACGCTAATTCACCTGTATGCGCAATACCTAGCCCAGTCATCAATCCCAATTTCAATCCAATAAATGTAATCGTTGCCGTTGCTTGCACAGCCGTTCCTAATACTTGGCCATTATCAGCATGAATACCTGATGGAATATCCAATGAAAAAATAGGAACATGCTGGCGCTGCATTTTTTGAATAACAGGCACGATATCGCTGCGTAATTCAGTTTGCACACCGATACCGAATACGGCATCAACAATTAAATCAGGATGCGCAAGATCGGCGTTTTCATCGAAAGGCGATATAAAAATATTTGATTTTTCGCAGTCTGCCAGCGCTTGTTTGGTTTCTTCTGAGAGATTGTCTAGCTTGCCAACTTGCCAAATAGACACTTTCAATCCACGCTCATGCGAGAGCTGTGCTAGCACATAACCATCACCACCGTTATTACCAGCGCCACAAAAAAAAGTAATATGCTTGGCTTGAGGAAAGCGACGCACCATAAAATCAAATGCCGCCTTGCCCGCACGCTGCATTAACGTCATCGATGCGATATTAAAGCGCTCAAAAGCGATACGCTCTAACTCTCTTATTTGTTCAATCTGATAAATTGGCGATTTAATTTTATGCATAGCTTAGACCTCATGCTTGGGACGATACCATAAACTTAAACTCACAAAGCTAATAAGAACCAGCGCAATAACAGCCAATGAATGTGTCACCTCAATATGCCACCAAGGTGCAATCATCAGTTTCACACCAACATACATTAAAATAATCGCAATGCCGTATTTGAGCAAATGGAAGCGCTCAGCCATGCGTGCTAATAAAAAGTATAGTGCGCGCAGACCTAAAATGGCGAATATGTTAGAACTCCACACAATAAACGGGTCGCGTGTAATCGAAAAAATAGCGGGAATACTGTCAAAGGCAAAAATAATATCACTCATTTCAATAAAGATCAGCGTGATAAACAAGGGCGTTGCGAATAGCAAACCATTTTTACGGGTAAAAAAATGATGGTCATCAAAGTCGTTAGTAATTCTGAAAAATCGCTTTAACAATCTAATGGTGAGCGATTCTGTTAAGTCTTTTTCTTTCTCTTTCATTAAAGCCATTTTCAGGCCCGTTAATACAAGAAAGCCACCCATCACGAGCAAGAGCCAATGGAATTGCGTCACGAGCCAAGTGAAGAGCAAAATAACTAATAACCTAAGAATGATGGCAGACCAAATGCCAATGGAAAACACGCGTTGCTGATATTTTATGGGAATATGGAATTGCTTAAAGATCATGTAAAAAGCAAAAAGATTATCAATCGACAATGATTTCTCGATTAAATAACCCGTAAAAAATTTTAAGGCGCGGTCGTAAGCAAAAGTAGGACTTGTGGTGAGATATAGATAACCCCACAAAAACGCATTAAATGAAAGTGCCGCTAGAACCCAAACAAGCGTCCAAGTGACGGCTAAGCGCACTGACGCAGCAGGGCCATGATTTTTTTGCACCGCATGATCAATATACAGTGCAAAAAATACAAATATTGTAAAACCTAACCACATCCATCCATTGGCTATATTGTCCATAATCCCTCAATTCATTAAATGGCGCCTTTCAATCCCAACCCCATCATCAGAGTAGCAAATATCATCAGAACTGCCAGTAAAAATTTTCCGCCTTTTACATGTACAACCGTGCCGGGTACATCAACCATGGAGTAACGGCAACGCCAAGCCATGAGAGCCGGTAAGAAAATCATGATCGCAAAGCAGCATAGACCAGCATAGTTTAGACCGCGTAAAAAAGCATCCGGATAAAATAATACGACTAATAATGGCGGCATTAACGTTGCGCCTATAATCATGCTTTTAGCCTTACCGACTTTTTCTACTTTAAAGCCATCTGCCAAGAAATCTGATAAGCACAAAGCGATACTCAAAAAAGAAGTCGCCATACAAATGGAGGTGAAGAATTTTGCTAAAGACGTAATAACATCTTTCTGTAAAAGGTAAGTGATCGCAGCGACAATATCACTATTAGAATTAGGTGACTGAATAATTTGCTGCATACCTGGCGTACCATAAAATGGAATCACGCCTAAAATCACCATGTTCCAAGCAATATAGCAAATTAACGGAATAAACATACCCCAGAAAAATGCTAAGCGTAATTGCTTAATATCATCATTAAAATATGAACGCAGACTAGGAATAATCATCAAGCTGGTAAACGCTAAAATAGTAATACTGAGACTGGTTGGTGATGTAATATATTTGAATTCGCCATGCGCTAAGTTGCCGCTAGAAACAAACGGAACGATTAATGCAATAAGCACAATAAGAGAACCCATTTTACCTATCATTAAGCCGCGATTAGCATAATCAACAAACTGTATACCTAAATAAACGATAAAACCGAATATACCGGTAAAAATAATAGCCGATGTCGACAATGAAACATTTAAACCTTGTGAGGTTAATAAGTAATGGAATAAATCACCACCACCTGAGATATAAGCACTTAAGATGGAATACAGCAAAATCAAATAGACAATCCAAGTAAATACCTGGCCGCCCCTACCTAAAGTCATACCTGCCATCGAAATCAAATTGCTATTCGGTGGTAATCGTAGATTAACTTCAAGGAAAACCATTGCACAAATCATCATAATAGCCCAGCAGCTAATAAGCAGCACTGTCGCACCCAAAAAGCCCATTTGCGCTGTGGCAACTGGCAATGCCAATATCCCAGCACCAATAGTGGTACCAATGACTAATAAAATGCCGCCAAATAATCTAGAATTCATACATGATTCTCCTCGCTTGTCCAAATATAATACAGGTGGAGGGTTAAGGCCACCTTAAATAGTTCTAACTTATTGATTCTTTTTTATAAAAATCTAGCCGATGAAACGATGGGCGATAGCACCTACTGAAAAAAGCATTAAAAGTACTAGCAAGACCTTACCACCAAAGACTTGGTAACCGTTAGCAATATGACGTCGATAACGACCACACCACACCATCAATGCAGGCAAGAAAATTAGCAAGATGACGCAGTAAATACCGGCGTACTCTAAGGCTTGCACAAATATATTCGGTGAAAACAGTACAATCGCCAAAGCAGGGACAAATGTAAGCACATGGATAATGACACTATCCAAGCCAACTTTTTCACGTTGCAGGCCGTCTGCCAAGAAATCTGCCAAACAGATACCCACCCCTAAAAATGAAGTGACCATACATACAGAGGTAAACAGCTTAATGAAGAGCACTACAATAGGGCTATTCGCTGCCATGCTTAAGCTATTAACCAACTCACCCGTTGCACCGCTTGATTGTAAAATGGCAATTAAACCATGCTCACCTTGCAATGGAATAATGCCCATAATCGCAGCATCCCAAGCAATGTAACAAACGAGTGGAATTAAGCTGCCAACTAAAATAGCGGTTTTAAGCTTTTTAACGTCACCGGCAAAATAAACACGTAAGCTTGGAATAATCGCTGCATAACCAAACGAAGTAATCGTCACCATTAACGCCACAGCAGAGTTTAAATGCAGTAAATTACCCTGCATTAACTTTGTCATATCAATAAGAGGCAACAGCAGAATAACCAACAGAACATAGGCACCCATTTTGACCAACATTAATCCGCGATTCGCGTAATCCACAGCTCTAATGCCTTGATAAACAATAGCGCCAAAAACGACCGTAAAGCCGACTGTCGTTAACCACCTAGGAACATCCAAATGGGCTGATGCTAATAGATTATAAAATAGATCACTACCACCAGAAATATAAGCGCAGAGCAGCGAATACAAGAGTAATAAAAAACTTATCCACGTGACTAACTGACCAAGAGGACCAATCGTCGCTTTCGCCATCGACACTAAATTGCTACTTTGCGGCAACCAAAGGTTAGCTTCTAAAATTAATAAGGCCCCGGCTGTCATGATAAACCAGCAAGTGCAAAGCAAGATAACAGATCCGATGAAGCCTAGTTCAGCGGTTGCAATAGGAAGGGCCAACATGCCGGCACCAATTGAGGTACCAACAATTAATAGGATGCAGCCTATTAACTTAAAATCCATCACATTCTCCTGGTAATGTCTGTTTGTTTCTACTAACCCACCGCCATCATTGCAAGCGTGTAGCCTGGATGGAGCGAAGCGGAATCCGGGTTTGTCT
>JBAQCP010000077.1:0-7338 GCA_049294295.1 Gammaproteobacteria bacterium
CGGCATACATACTCGAACCGTTCGCCCTGAGGAGGCACGTAGTGCCGTCTCGAAGGGCAACCCACTCGCTATGAAAAACATCCAAACCACGCAAAAAAATTAACTTATTTACTTAAAAAACGAAACCAAAACTATGACAACCAAGATTGATTATTACGAAACACTCAGTGTCACTCGCAACGCAAGTGACGATGAAATTAAGACATCTTATCGTCGTTTAGCGATGAAGCATCACCCTGATCGTAACGCTGATAATAAAGATGCGGAAGAAACTTTTAAGCAGATTAAAGAAGCTTATGAAGTTTTATCTGACGCTCGTAAACGTGCGGCTTACGATCAATTTGGTCATGCAGGTGTTGATGGTGGAGCGGGTGGTTTTGGTGGCGGCGGCCCTGGTGGCATGAATTTTGGTGACATTTTTGGTGATATTTTCGGCGACATGTTTGGTGGTGGCCGGGGCGGTCATGGAGGAGGCGCACAGCGTGGTAGTGATTTATATTACACCCTGGATATTTCATTAGAAGAAGCAGCCTTCGGAAAAACGGAAGAAATCACCATTCCTACACAAGTGGCTTGTGATGAGTGTCATGGTAGTGGTGCGCGTGCAGGTACATCCCCCATCACTTGTTCAGACTGCGGCGGCTACGGCCAAGTGCGTATGCAGCAAGGTTTTTTTACCGTTCAACAAACATGTCCCTCCTGCTTTGGTAAAGGCCGTGTGATTCAGAGCCCTTGTACTTCCTGCCATGGTCGTGGTCGCCGTAAACAAAATAAGAAATTGTCTGTTAAAATACCTAAAGGTGTTGATACCGGTGATCGTATTCGTTTAAGCGGCGAGGGAGAAGTGGGTGAGTCAGGCGCTATGTCTGGTGATCTCTATATCCAAGTCCAAGTAGAACAGCATGCTTTATTTGAGCGCGATGGCAAGAATCTATTTTGTGAAGTACCCATTAGCTTTGTCACAGCAGCGAGCGGCGGTGAATTAGAAGTGCCGGCCTTAAGCGGTCGTGTAAAATTGAAAATCCCAGCTGAAACCCAAACTGGTAAAGTATTTAGAATAAAAGGCATGGGTGTTCCTTCCGTACGCGGGGGTGATCAAGGTGATTTAATGTGTAAAGTTCAAATCGAAACGCCAGTTAATTTAACCGCTAAGCAAAAAGAATTGCTCAAGCAGTTTGAAAAAACCATGTCTGCTAGTAACAAACACAATCCTAAGTCTAGTACTTGGTTTAACAAAGTGAAGAAGTTTTTCGAAGAAATGAAAATATAGGGAGTGACCTATGCAAAAAGTACCAATGACGATTGAAGGCGCAGAAAAATTACGTGAAGAGTTAGATCGCTTAAAGCACATCGACAGGCCACGTATTATTAATGCCATTGCAGAAGCACGCGCCCACGGCGATTTAAAAGAAAATGCGGAATATCATGCGGCTCGTGAACAACAAAGTTTTGCTGAAGGGCGCATTCTAGAAATTGAATCTAAGCTATCGCTAGCACAAGTGATTGATGTGACTAAAATGGAAAATACCGGCCGAGTTATTTTTGGTGCAACCGTAAAACTGGTCAATGAAGCTGGAAAAGAGCTCCACTATAAAATAGTAGGGGAAGACGAGGCTGATGTTGAAAGCAATAAAATATCGGTTACCTCGCCGGTTGCGCGTGGCATGATAGGCAAATATGAAGGTGATAGCATTCAGGTAAATACACCAGAAGGCGCAAGTTCCTACGAAATTATTGAGGTTTCTTATATCTAATGGCAACAAAAGACAGCAGTAACCGCTGGTTAAAAGAGCATTTTTCCGATCCTTACGTCAAACAAGCGCAAAAGGAAGGCTACCGCTCGCGTGCGGTTTATAAATTATTAGAAATGCATGAGCGTGATCGTATTTTTAAACCAGGTATGACGGTTGTTGATTTGGGTGCCGCACCTGGTAGTTGGTCTCAGTTGGCCGCTAAATTAATTAAGCCTAACGGCAAAATCATTGCGATGGATTTACTGCCCATGCAGCCGATTGAAGGCGTCGATTTCATCCTGGGCGATTTCTCTGATGAGGTGATCTATAATGAATTATTGGCGAAAATCGATCACAAAAAGGTAGATTGGGTGATTTCTGACATGGCTCCCAATATGAGCGGCTATGAAAGCGTTGATATTCCCCGTTCTATGTATTTATCCGAACTGGCCCTAGATTTTGCTATCAATGTACTAGGTCCTGAAGGTGGTTTCCTTATTAAGGTCTTCCAGGGGGCTGGATTTGATGAATTTTTTGTCAATATAAAGTGTAATTTTAAAACAATCCTTACCCGTAAACCTAAAGCCTCTCGCGGTCGTTCACGCGAAATTTACTTACTAGCCAAAGGGTTAAAGTAGTAGGATAATAAGGTATAATGATGTATAGCTTGGGTGGCGTATTTTACTGCCGTTATTGCTAGCAGAAAGTAAGCTAAAGCCACCGCTGTCATTGCGAGCGTAGCGAAGCACTCCATATTTTGAAGAGGTCAATCAACGTGAATGACGCAATTAAAACGATACTGCTATGGATGGTGATTGGGATTATCTTAATCTCAGTTTTTAATAATTTTGGACCTCGTCGCGAAACAGAAGAGCATATTAGTTATACTGCCCTGGTGAATGACATCAAGCAGGGGAACGTCCGTTCTGTGACTATCACAGACCAAAATTTAACAGGCACCTTCCAAAACAATAAAACATTCGCAACTTACTTACCTATGCGTCAGGATTCTGGTTTGTTGCAAGATATGTTAGCGAAAGGCGTGGTCGTTAAAGGTAAGCAGCCAGACCAACCCGGCATATTGATGCATCTTTTAAATCTATTACCATGGATAGTCTTATTTGGTATCTGGATTTACGTCCTGAGACAACAAGCAGGCGGTGGTAAAGGCGGCGCATTTTCGTTTGGCCGTAGCCGTGCCCGCTTACTAAATGCAGATCAAGTCAAAATTACCTTTGCAGATGTTGCGGGTTGTGAAGAAGCAAAAGAAGAAGTCAAAGAGTTAGTGGATTTCCTAAAAGACCCCGGTAAGTTCCAACGCCTAGGTGGTAAAATTCCTCGTGGTGTTTTATTGGTCGGTCCCCCAGGAACCGGTAAAACATTATTAGCACGGGCGGTTGCAGGCGAGGCAAAAGTACCATTCTTTACCATCTCCGGCTCAGACTTTGTCGAAATGTTCGTTGGTGTTGGTGCATCCCGTGTGCGTGACATGTTTGAACAAGCTAAAAAACAAGCGCCTTGCATTATCTTTATCGATGAAATTGATGCAGTTGGTCGTCATCGTGGTGCGGGTGTAGGTGGTGGTCATGATGAGCGTGAACAAACACTCAACCAGTTATTAGTAGAAATGGATGGTTTCCAAGGCAGTGAAGGCGTCATCGTCATTGCAGCGACTAACCGTCCTGACGTATTAGATCCTGCTTTATTACGCCCAGGCCGTTTTGACAGACAAGTCGTTGTTGGTCTGCCAGACGTAAGAGGTCGTGAGCAAATTTTACAAGTACACAGTCGCAAAGTACCCACCGCAAATGATGTGGATGTTTCTGTGATTGCGCGTAGCACCCCAGGTTTTTCTGGTGCTGATTTAGCTAATATTGTTAACGAAGCTGCACTTTTTGCTGCCCGTCAAAACAAACGCGAAGTAGATATGGATGACTTTGAACGAGCAAAAGATAAAGTCATTATGGGTGCTGAGCGCCGTTCTATGGTTATGTCTGACGAAGAGAAGCGTTTAACCGCTTATCATGAAGCGGGCCATGCGATCGTCGGCTTAAAAGTGCCAGATCATGATAGCGTGCATAAAGTGACTATTATTCCTCGTGGCCGAGCATTAGGTGTAACGATGTTCTTACCTGAAGGTGATCGCTATAACTATACTAAGCAAGCCTTAGAAAGTAAGATTTCTAGCTTATATGGCGGCCGTTTAGCAGAAGCCATTATTTTCGGTGAAAATAAAGTAACAACTGGTGCGTCTAACGACATTCAAAAAGCAACCGAGCTTGCGCGTAACATGGTCACCAAGTGGGGCTTGTCAGAAAAAGTAGGCCCTTTAACCTTGGGTGGTGATGACGGCGAAGTATTCTTAGGTCATTCTATTACACGCCATAAAGAAATATCTGAAGCGACTTCTAGTTTAGTGGATGGCGAGGTTCGCGAGATTATTGAACGTAATTACCTGCGTGCTCAACAAATCTTGCAGGATAATATTAAAGAATTACATGCCATGGCTGATGCATTACTAAAATATGAAACCATCGGTATCGATCAATTGAGTGATATTATGGCAGGCAAAGAGCCACGCGAACCAGTTAGCTGGCAAAATAAATTGCAAGCGGATAAAGATAAATTGAAAACGGGTAAACCAGGTGTGGAGATTGGCCCAGAAATTGAGTCTGAAGATCCTAAGGGTCCCGCCTCAACAACAAATGGCGAAGCAGGTATCCTTTAATAATGAAAACACTTCATAGCGCACGTCGGTACTTTGGTACTGACGGTATTCGTGGTCGAGTAGGGACTTGGCCAGTCACACCTGAATTAGTGTTAAAGCTAGGTTGGGCTGTCGGTAAAGTATTAGCTCGGCAAGGTAATGGCAAAGTCTTAATTGGTAAAGATACTCGTATTTCAGGCTATATGTTTGAGTCAGTTCTTGAGTCTGGTTTGTCTGCTGCCGGTATTGATACCCATCTCTTAGGTCCTATGCCCACACCCGCCATTGCTTACTTAACGAGAACGTTGCGTGCGCAAGCAGGCATTGTGATTAGTGCCTCGCATAATCCTTATTACGATAATGGTATTAAATTCTTTTCAGCCCAAGGCACCAAAATTCCTGATGAATTAGAATTAGCGATTGAAGAGCAATTAGAGCAGCCCATGACCACGGTTGATTCTGCTGATTTAGGTAAAGCGGTACGAGTTGTTGATGCGCCTGGTCGTTACATCGAATTTTGTAAAAGTACCGTGTCTTCAGATACGACTTTGAATGGTATTAAGCTAGTGGTGGATTGTGCAAACGGGGCGGGTTATATCGTGGCTCCCAGCGTATTGCGCGAATTGGGCGCAGAAGTAATTGAAATCGGTGTAGAACCTAATGGTTTGAACATCAATTTAGATTGCGGTGCGACCCATACAGACACCATTCGTCAGGCGGTCATTGATCATCAAGCGGATCTTGGTATTGCCTTAGATGGTGATGGCGATCGTATTATGATGGTTGACCATAAAGGCCATGTACTCGATGGTGATGAATTGCTTTATATCATCGCCAAAAGCAAAGCGACTAACGGCACATTAAAAGGTGGCGTTGTCGGTACGGTCATGAGCAATATCGGCTTCCAGCATGCGCTAGCGGCACTTAACATCGACTTTGTTCGGGTTGCGGTCGGCGATCGTTACGTGATTAGCGAATTAGAAAAACGCAAATGGCAGTTAGGTGGTGAGCCTTCTGGTCATATTGTTTGTCGTGAATTGACGACAACGGGTGACGCGATTATTGCGGCCTTGCAAGTATTGGCGGCTATGCGTATCGAAGGGAAGTCATTGGCTGATATCCGGGTGGGTTTAACTAAATATCCTCAAATCTTGGTGAATGTGCGGGTAGCGCAGGAAAATAGCTCTTTGGAAAAACCGCGTATTCAAGCTGCGATCAAAGATGCTGAGCTTGCTTTAGGTAGCAAGGGCCGCGTTCTCCTTCGTCGTTCTGGTACCGAACCACTTGTTAGGGTTATGGTCGAAGGCGAAGATAGTTTCTCCGTCGAAAAGTTAGCTAAACAGCTAGCTGATATCGTCCAGGAAGAATGCAAAAGCTAAGCAAGGCTAGACCCCGTTAGCTAACCTATCCTTTTTCCCTAAATCCAAGATTAAAACCCCTTCCTCCTTCGGGGGGAGGTGCCCAACCACCTAAAAAGCCGAACTCCCCACCTCATTGCCCGGGTCTAATTTGCCTTACCTCTTTTCGGCGCAGCTGATTAGCAAGTGTGTGGTTCAATCACCCCGGCTCACACTGAACCTCATCGCACCTGTAAATCACGATATCCCGCTGAGACCGGAATTCCTCTGGAAGTGAGCCTTCAAATTTTCATGATTAGGATAGCTGCGCCGAAAAGAGGCAAGGCAAACCATCCCTTATCTAGCCGTTAGCCTCAATCGCGATACCGATTTTTTTTGATTATCCTCCAAGCGTTTTTCATAGCGCTGAAAAAGACAAAATTCTAATTGTAGTTTATTCAATAAAATAGGTTGTGCGTGTAAGGTCTGATATTTTTGTTTTTCATTTTGCGATAATAAAATGCCATCTACCTACCGTGACGGTTTTTGTTTGTTGCAGAGATAGCGGCATATCTGTTGGTAATAAGATACTATTATTAACAGATATCTGATCTAAGGCGCGATCTTGCCATTGTTGAATGAGATGAGGATTGAAATTAAAATCCGCGCAAAAAATAAGGCTTTTATCGCTGTATTGTTCAAGCAGTCTGCTGATCATGTCGCAATATACTTGCCCTGACGTCGATGGTGTCTTTTTTTCTGTTTTGTATTCATCACCTGCAAACGGAAAATGAGCTAACGCTACATATTTTTCTTCATGAGCTTTGGCAAGCCGCCACAATTGAAAACGATTGGCAAGTTTTGGTTGGTTGTCAGCTATGCCACAATCAATGTCGGAAACACAGTATTGATCATCAGCAAGCATCAACAGCCCCCATGATTGGCCCGCAGCAGTGGGTTGATGAAACTTATCGCTTTTTATGAATCTATCCAGCCAAGGAGCTTTTTGTAACGATTTAAATAATAGTTCAGTATGTTCCGATTTAATGGGTCCTTCACAGAGGCTAATCACTTCAATTGACGGGTCGCGAAGTACCATCTCGGCAATGACCCAAGATATTTTAATGAGGCGTGCCATATACGCTTCTTCGTCTTCTATGATGCCAAATCCATTATTAAAGCCGATTCCATTGCCTCTTTTATTGCCCTGCATCATGACATTCCAAAATAATACTCCATCATGAACAATAGGGTGGTGGTCGGAAATCTGGCTGCTGATGACATCGCAATTGCCAACGCATGCGTAAATGGGCTGGGAGTGAAGATTTGTTTTGTTTGATCGTATTGTTTTTTTAGTTCTTGGACTCATAACCACCTCTCATCGTTCATTCTATTGAGAGGTCAGTTTTGCGTATAATTTGTTATAAATATAATATATTGATTTTATTATAACGATAATATTTGATTATAACAGCTTGGCCGGGTTGCTCTGCCGCCGTTATTGTGAGCGTAGCCCGGCAAATCTTTTGCCGGGGCTTTTGTGTGATGCCAGGAAAAAGCC
>JBAQCP010000078.1:0-10080 GCA_049294295.1 Gammaproteobacteria bacterium
TTTCAAACATACAGCAGAAGTATCGTTATAAATGGATTCCCGCTTTCGCGGGAATGACAGTAGTGGCTCGCAATGAGGCCATCGTTTATTTATTTTACCAAGGAATCATCATGCGCTCTTATGCCGAAGCTGACAGTCGTTTAGTCATACCAGCTCTCTACGACAAATGGTTCGTTGCCGCGTTATTATCCATCATCATCCTTGGCCTATTAATGATGACCTCTGCCTCTATCGTCGTCTCTGATAAACAATATCATCAGCCATTTTATTACTTATACAAACAGCTAATATTTCTTACTCTAGGCGTTTTCCTAGGTGGATTTATTCTCAAAATTAAAATCGATTATTGGGAAAAAGTAGGCGGCTATTTATTAGCAGCTGTCATGTTGGCGCTTGCGTTAGTCTTAGTGCCAGGTATAGGTCATAGCGTTAACGGTAGTGCGCGTTGGATAGGAATTGGACCTTTGGGTTTTCAGGTATCTGAGCTAACCAAATTTACCATGGTTGTTTTTCTAGCGGGTTACTTAGTTCGTCGAAATGTTGAAATTCAATTCCGCTTAAGCGGGTTTGTGAAGCCAATGTTGATTCTTGGCGCCATTGCTGTTTTGTTATTGCGCGAACCAGATTTTGGTGCAACGGTCGTGGTAACAGCGACTTCCTTGGGGATGATGTTTTTAGCGGGTATGCGTTTGCGGCATTTTGTCGCGTTGTTTTCTGTCGTGTTAGCAGGGCTTGCAGTGATTGCAGTCTCTGCGCCTTATCGTTTAGCGCGGTTAACGACCTTTTTAGATCCTTGGGCAAGACCCTTTGATACGGGATATCAGTTAACGCAATCGCTGATTGCCTTTGGTCGTGGCGGCTGGTTTGGGGTTGGTTTAGGTAATAGTATTCAAAAAATGTTTTACCTGCCGGAAGCGCATACCGACTTTTTATTTGCTGTAATTGCGGAAGAGTTGGGTTTGTTGGGAATGGTCACGGTGTTGGGCTTGTTTTTTTTACTGGTTGCCCGCGTTTTTTATATCGGTCGTGCAGCGCAACGTTTAGGCCATCATTTTGCCGGTTTTATGGCTTATGGTTTTGGTCTCTGGATTGCGATTCAATTCACGGTCAGTATTGGCGTGAATTCTGGGTTATTACCTACCAAGGGGTTAACGCTGCCATTAATGAGTTACGGCGGCAGTAGTGTATTAGTTAATTGTATTGTGATCGCGGTGCTATTGCGCATCGATCATGAAAATCGAACAACAGCGGTGCATGCATGAAAAAATTGAATAAAGTATTAATAATGGCAGGCGGTACCGGCGGCCATATTTTCCCAGGATTAGCGGTTGCTAAGCAATTGCTTGAAAGTGGCGTAGAAGTACATTGGTTGGGGACGGAACATGGGATGGAAGCGCGCTTAATCCCCAATGAAAATATCCCTATCCATTTTATTTCGATTGCTGGGTTGCGAGGGAAGGGAATTAAACCTTTATTGCTCGCACCCTTTAAAATTACGAATGCTATTTGGCAAGCCGTGTCTGTACTCAGAACGGTAGAGCCTGATGTCGTGCTAGGCTTTGGCGGGTTTGCTAGCGGTCCTGGTGGTATAGCTAGTAAATTGCTAGGTTGTCCATTGGTGATTCATGAGCAAAATGCAAAAGCAGGGTTGACCAATAAATTGCTGGCAAATTTAGCGAAAAAGGTATTGCTAGGGTTTCCTGGAGCGTTTCCTTTGTCTAGCAAAGTAGAAATCGTTGGCAATCCAGTTCGATCAGAAATTGTGCAGATGGCTCCGCCAGCAGCAAGAAAAATCGGTGAGAGATCACCGCGTCGCTGGTTAGTATTAGGCGGCAGCTTGGGTGCGCAGGCATTAAATGATAGAGTGCCTAAAGCATTAGCAACATTTGCAGCAAACGATAGGCCTGAGGTTTGGCATCAAACGGGCGATAAGCATTTTGAGACAGCAAAGCTTGCGTATAAAGCGTCAGGCGTAGAGGCGAATGTAGTGCCATTTATTAGTAATATGGCAGAGGCTTATGCCTGGGCAGATGTGGTATTATGCCGAGCAGGTGCTTTAACGGTTGCTGAGCTTTGTGCAGCAGGCCTTGGTGCTGTGTTTGTGCCCTATCCACATGCAGTGGATGATCATCAAACGGCAAATGCCACTTTCATGGTGAATCATCAGGCGGCACGCTGTATTCAACAAAGTGCTTTAACAGAAGATTGTTTAGCAGATATAGTAAGAGAATTTAATCAATCACCAAACACGTGTTTGGTGATGGCAGAAGCGGCCTATGCTTTACGTCAACCCAAGGTGGTTGAAAGAATAATTGAAATTTGTCGGGAGGTTTGCCGTTGAGCTGGATGTTTGAGATGGGACATATTAAACATGTCCATTTTGTGGGAATTGGTGGTGTGGGTATGGCAGGTATTGCAGAAGTATTGCTGCGCCAAGGCTACACGGTTTCCGGTTCAGATCTGTCTGAAAATACGTTAACCCAATGGCTGAAGGTCATGGGGGCAACGGTTTACCATGGACATACCGCAGACAATATCAAAGACGCTGATGTGATCGTGCGTTCTTCGGCGGTTGATTGGGCAAATCCAGAGCTTGATGCCGCGCGTAAGGCCCGCGTGCCTGTGGTGCCTCGTGCAGAGATGCTCGGCGAATTAATGCGTTTCCGTTACGGCGTTGCGATTGCGGGTACGCACGGCAAAACAACCACCACTAGTTTGGTAACCAGTATTTTAGCCGAAGCCGGTTTAGACCCCACCTTTGTGATTGGTGGTCGTTTAAATAGCATAGGTAGTAATGCGCGCTTAGGCCGCGGCCATTATTTAGTGGCAGAAGCGGATGAAAGTGATGCGTCATTCTTATATTTAAAACCGATGATCTCGATTGTGACCAATATCGATGAAGATCATATGTCTACGTATCAGAATGATTTCGCACAATTAAAAACAACATTTTTAGAATTTTTACATCGTCTGCCATTTTATGGTTTGGCCGTGTTATGCGTTGACGATCCTATTGTTCGTGAGTTAATGCCGCAGATTTCTCGTCCCGTATTAACTTATGGTATTACTCCTGATGCGGATTTCAAAACCCTACATTACGTACAATCCGGCATGCAAACCAAATTTGTGGTGGAAAGACCAAAAGGGCAAGCGCCGTTATCAGTGACTTTAAATCTGCCTGGCAGACATAATGTCTTAAATGCCTTAGCAGCTATTGCTGTTGCCTCTGAATTAAAAGTGCCAGATCAAGCGATTATTGATGCATTGGTGCATTTTGCAGGGATAGGTCGACGCTTCCAGGTTTACGGTGATTTTGCTTTGGACGAAGGCAAGCAAGTAACGTTGGTTGATGATTACGGTCATCATCCAAGAGAAATTGCAGCTACCTTACAAGCAGCAAGAGAAAGCTGGCCGGATAGACGATTAGTCATGGTTTATCAGCCGCATCGTTATACTCGTACACGTGATTTATTTGCAGATTTTTGTACGGTATTGGCTCAGCCTGATAAATTAATGTTGTTAGATGTTTATTCAGCAGGCGAAGACTTTATTGAAGGAGCAGACAGCCCAACCTTAGCGCTTGGTATTAAAAAGCATAGCCAGTGTGAGCCAATTTTTGTTGAAAAGCATGATAGTTTGCCAGCCTTGTTTGCTAATGAGTTGCAAGATGGTGATGTCGTGTTGATGCAAGGTGCGGGTAATATTGGTGCGATTGCTGCCCGTTTAGCGGCAACAGGATTAAAAGAGGCGAAATGAAGAATCATACCCTAGTCGATACAGCGGCATTGCGCGGTCAACTATTAAAGGATGAACCGTTAGCTAATTACACCTCTTGGCGTGCAGGCGGACCGGCTGATCATGTTTATATTCCGGCAGATCTAGCAGACTTATCCGTGTTTTTGCAAAACTTACCTGCCGATATTCCATTAACATGGTTAGGGTTGGGTAGTAATACGCTGGTGCGTGATAGCGGTATAGAGGGTATGGTCGTCATTACTCAGGGTGCATTAAATCAATTATCGAAAGTAGATACGCATCAAGTGCGTGCAGAAGCGGGTGTGTCTGCAGCTCAATTGGCGCGACATACGGCAAGAGCAGGTGCAGCTGGATTAGAATTTATGGCTGGTATTCCTGGTACGGTTGGGGGTGCGCTTGCGATGAATGCAGGTTGCTCTGGCAGTGAAACCTGGCGTTTTGTGAAAGCTGTTGAAACGATTAATCGTCGTGGCGAAATCAAAATTCGTCCCTTGACCGATTTCAAAGTAGATTATCGACATGTGGTGAGACCAGAAGATGAATGGTTTGTCGCGGGTCATTTTGCATTAACGGCCGGTGATAAAGAAAAATCATTGCACGATATCCGCGTTCTTTTAGAATACCGAAATAGCACACAGCCAACCGGCACTGCTAATTGCGGCTCTGTTTTTCGTAATCCACCAGGCGATCATGCCGGTAAATTAATTGAAAAATGCGGCTTAAAAGGTAAGAAAATAGGCGGCGCATGCGTTTCTGAAAAACATGCTAATTTCATTATTAACGAACAAAGTGCAACTTCTTCTGATATTGAGAATTTAATTAACGAAGTTAGGGCTATCGTTGAAAAAGAAACCGGTGTACGATTAATGCCTGAGGTGTGCATTATCGGACGAGAATAGGGATTAGTTGCATCATGGAACGAATTCATTATGTCACCCAAACCTTTAAAATAGGCCTGCTAGGCGCGCTTATTTTGTCCTGTATTTTTTCAGTAAGTCATTTGCATCTATCGCGTTATTTCCCTATTCAAACCGTACGAGTCTATGGTGTTAATCATTTAGACCAACGCGAAGTACAATCGATGATCTCTCCATTGGTGGATCATGGTTTTTTTGCAACAAATGTTGAATATATTCGCGATCGCATGCTGCAAATGCCGTGGGTATCCGATATATTCGTGCGGCGTAATTGGCCGGATCAAGTCAATATTACCGTTGTTGAGCAAAATCCAATCGCGCAATGGAATAATCAAGGTTTATTAAGTGGCAATGGCGTGATTTTTACCCCTAGCCGCGATACGTATCCTCGTCAGTTACCGCATTTTGTGGGGCCTGATGGTAAACATATATTAATGCTTGAATATGCTAATCAGATGAATCGCTTGCTCCAGCCATTGCATGCTAAGATTTCTTATTTGGAGATGACACCTTATCTAACTTGGAAATTAATGTTAGATAATGGAGTGACTATCCAAGCAGGGCATAAAGACATCTTGACTCGTTTAGAGCATTTTGTGAGAGTGTATCCAAGGGTAATAGGACCACGTGCAGCAGATGTAGATTCAATTGATTTACGTTATTCTAATGGAGTAGCGGTACGGTGGAAAACACCGGTTAAAACCTAACTTCAGCAGTTATTGCTGACCTAAACTGGTTTTTTTGAATGTGGAAGTTTAAATATGGCAAAGAAGCCAAATAAAGATTTATTAGTGGGTGTCGATATCGGTACCTCAAAAGTCGTGACCTTAGTCGGTGAAGTCACCGACGATGGGACCGTTAATATTATTGGATTCGGTTCGCATCCTTCCCAAGGTTTAAAGCGTGGGGTGGTCGTGAATATTGAATCGACTGTGCAATCTATCCAGCGTTCAGTAGAAGATGCTGAATTAATGGCTGGATGTGAAATTTTCTCAGCATTTACTGGGATTGCCGGTGGTCACATCCGCAGCGTTAATTCGCACGGTATTGTGGCGATTCGTGATCGAGAAGTTTCGCAAAACGATGTTGACCGTGTGATCGATGCGGCAAAAGCGATTGCGATTCCTGCGGATCAAAAAATTCTGCATGTGTTACCGCAAGAATTTGTCATTGATAACCAAAATTCTATCCGTGAACCTGTCGGTATGTCTGGTGTGCGTTTAGAAGCTAAAGTTCATATCGTGACAGGTGCGATCAGTGCTGCACAAAATATCGTTAAATGTATGAAGCGTTGCGGCTTAGTCGCAAGCGATGTTGTCCTAGAGCAATTTGCATCCAGCCAATCTGTTTTATCGGAAGATGAAAAAGAATTAGGCGTTTGCATGATTGATATTGGCGGCGGTACCAGTGATTTAGCTATTTTCACTGAAGGTGCTATTCGTCACACTGCGGTGATTCCTATCGCGGGTGATCAAGTGACCAACGATATTGCAATTGCGCTCAGAACACCAACGCGCAATGCAGAAGAGATTAAAATTAAATATGGCTGCGCGATGCAAGATTTAGTCGATAGCAATCAAGCTATTGATATCCCAACCATAGGCGATAAAGTCGGCAAGCGTATTCCACAGCGAGCGTTAGCAGAAGTTATTGAAGCGCGTTACGAAGAATTATTTAATATCGTATTAAATGAATTGCGTCGTAGCCGTCTAGAAGATTCAATTGCAGCCGGCATAGTCTTAACGGGCGGTGCATCTAAGATTCAGGGTGCTCAAGAGTTAGCGGAGCGCATATTTAAGGTGCCCGTTCGTATTGGCAAACCGCAATACGTGACAGGGCTTGCTGACATTGTGCATAATCCAGTGTATGCCACCGGTGTGGGGTTATTAGTCTACGGAGCGCGTCAACGCTTAAGTCAACGTGATGTCGCATTAAATCAACCAAGTGTGCAAAGTATATGGTCCAGAATGAAAAGCTGGTTCCAAGGTAATTTTTAGGGGATATAACCATGTTTGAATTAATGGATACGAGTCAACAAAATGCAGTCATCAAAGTTGTTGGTATTGGTGGTGGTGGCGGCAATGCAATTGAGCACATGATGGCAGGCCACATTGAAGGCGTCGAATTTATCTGTGCAAACACAGATGCTCAAGCGATTAAGAACTCATCAGCCACCAATATTATCCAATTGGGTGAAACTATCACTCGCGGATTAGGTGCAGGTGCTAATCCTGAAGTGGGTCGTCGTTCAGCTGAAGAAGATAGAGAAAAAATCCGGGCCATGTTAAATGGCGCTGATATGGTGTTTATCGCTGCGGGTATGGGCGGTGGTACAGGCACGGGTGCAGCACCTGTTTTTGCACAAGTGGCTAAAGAATTGGGTATTTTAACCGTTGCCATCACCACCAAGCCGTTTACCTTTGAAGGTAAAATGCGCTTACAAGTGGCTGAGCAAGGTATCGCTAATTTGTCGCAATACGTGGATTCTTTAATTACGATTCCTAATAACAAATTGCTTAGCGTACTCGGTAAAAATGTGACCTTAGTCAATGCATTTAAAGCAGCGAATGACGTTTTACGCGGTGCTGTGCAAGGTATTGCTGAATTAATCACCCGTCCAGGTTTAATTAACGTGGATTTTGCAGACGTTCGTACCGTGATGTCTGAAATGGGCATGGCGATGATGGGTACAGGCGTTGGTTCCGGCGATAACCGTGCGCGTTTAGCGGCAGAAGCAGCGATTGCTAGCCCATTGCTAGAAGATGTTGATTTAGCAGGCGCGAAAGGTGTGCTCGTGAATATTACCGCGGGTCTCGATCTTTCTATCGGTGAATTTGAAGAAGTGGGTGAAGTCGTTAAAAATATCACTTCTGATGGCGCGACTGTTGTTGTGGGTACGGTCATTGATCCAGAATTACATGATGAAGTGCGAGTAACTGTTATTGTGACCGGTTTAGGCCGCAAGCAAGCAGCTGCGGCATTAAAAATGCCTGCGATTGAACATGTGACCAATATATCGCCTTTAGATCATGGTTACACAGACTACGATCACTTAGATAAACCAGCGATTGCACGTAGACAACAGATGACACCATCTATTACACCTCAGCTATCAACAACTGCTCCTATCAGTGCACCCGTTGCACCGAAAGCAGCGACTTCAGAAAATTTACATGATATTGATTATCTTGATATCCCAGCTTTCTTGCGTCGTAAAGAAGAGGAAGTTGTGTAAACAATTTGTTTTGATGTAGGTGGTTTTTTTATTGCCGTCATTGTGAGCCACAACTGTCATTCCCGCTTTCGCGGGAATGACGGTTGTGAGTGCAATGACGACACTGACTACTTCACCTGAATTGTTACGGCTACATTAACAACATCAACAATGAGATCCTAGGATGGCTACATCTCGTTCAATTAACCCCGCAAATCTCCTTAAAAAAGATGCTAAGCTGTTAGTTCATTACTTAAAACAACATGATTTTGAAAAATATCCTTATTTTATTTCTTTTTCCCATCTCGATAACCGCATCCATTTAACGCACTATATTCAAAAAAGGATGGACGAAAACAATCAGCCCTATTATTTCATTATTGGTGAACAGATCGATAAAGATAATGCTCCTTATGATACTTATGTGATTCCTGGTGTATTAACGATTGAAAAAGATCAATTAGTCATGACAATTCCGGAAAATCACTTTTTTCTGGATACTAAAGAAATCAATCCTTATCATTTAACCACCCAAGAAAATAAATTTTTATATGATTTATTTAAAGCAGCAACCTGTGCAAGGCCGCGTAAATTAGTTTTTCTTGAAAGAGATCACTTTGCATTTCCTCAGGGCAATGTTCGGTTTGAATCTGACCTTTTTTTTACGACCAAAATAATTGCCACTAGGGCGAATAAATCCCCGATTGGCAATGAGCATTCGTATCGTTGGCGTCCCCTTGGCGAGCTTCTGGGTACGGGTACCTTTGGTGAGGTGTTTGATGCCTCGTTAAAGCTAGTGTTGGAAGATGAGCGAAAATTATCTGCGATTAGTACGCCTGTGGTGATGAAGGTCACTGAAGCTGATGCGCAGCATGAATATGATATGTTAAGAGCGGTAGGGGCCAAGCCCAAAAGACAGACTTATTTTATAGATAAAGATGGATACTCAAAGAGTGTCTTAGGCATGCGTCGTTACCCCGGCTGCGAATTATTTAATGTGTTGGATGATGAGCTTAGGGAGCGGAAATTTTTAACTGCTACTCAACGCATTTACGTTGCTTTAAATTTTGCATTACGGTTAAAGGCTATTCATCAACGAGGTATTATGCATTTAGATCTCAAGCCAGAGAATACGCTGGTAGATGAAGAGGGTGATGTTGAGATTATTGATTTTGGTTTATCCATGCCAATGGCTTATGGTGGAAAATGTCGGCATGGAACGTTTCAATACATGGCACCGGAGGTTTTTACTAAGAAAAAAATATCTGCTCAGAGTGATATTTTTTCGTTGGCATGTATATTTAGAGCTATTTTCAACGTGTCGATGACAATATCTTTTCTTGATAAAATGGAGTCTCAGTACCGGCTGCGCCTCGATGCCATAGATATCACAAAAAAAGATGCTGAAAAGAAAAAAATAAAGTGTTGGAAGAGATGGTAAGGATATTTGCGAAGCAGGCAAAAATAACTGATATATCATGTTTTATGCATGATAATGTTGATGGGTTTACGCATAGGCAAAGAGAAGCATTAGAGAAATTGTATGTTCAGATGCATCATGTTAATCCTAAAAAACGTCCCAGTTTAGAAGAGATTATCTTTTGCTTAGAGAAAATCTTATTAGATGTGCTAATTAAAGAGCAGCCTGAAAACAGAAATATATTAAAAGACTTATTTGAAAGGGCGGGGCAATTAAAAAAAGCTCTTTTACCATTTGAAAAAATGTCAATAACAAGTGACGCGGTTCTTGAGGTGTTGAGTTTTTTTTATAAAAATGCAGATATCATTCCTGAACAGTTCGATGCTCATTTTGTCAGGATGCTGAGGGTTAAAGCATTTGAAGGCTTAGAGAGAAAATCGGAGTTGCTTATGAAAGTGAAAAAAATCGCCGAAGATTTTATTCGGCAACATCAATTGGTTGTTAATTTTCAGTTAAATGCTTTAACGAGTGGTAATGAGAAATTTAAAAAAGATGTGCAAGGCACCTTGGATCGCCTTGATAAGGTGGGTAGCTTTACCTGGGATAATGTCTTGAAATTGACTGATCAATTTAAAAAAGATTTAGTGTTGTTAACGAAATATTACACGTTATCTCCCAGCCGGCTGTTTTCAAATTCTTCATCGTCGAGCTCTTCCGGTAGTGTGGTAACAAAGCCTGCAGTGTAGCCTGGATGAAGCGCAGCGGAATCCGGG
>JBAQCP010000079.1:0-9589 GCA_049294295.1 Gammaproteobacteria bacterium
GCGGGAACCCATTTATAACGATACGTCTGCTGTATGTTTGAAATGGGTTCCCGCTTTCGCGGGAATGACAGTAGTGGCTCGCAATGATGACAGTGACTCCATCCAGACCACATTTATCTTTCTACAACAGCACTTATCAAATGAAAGAGACGTAAATGAACATAAATATGCAGCTTACAGCTAAGCTAGAACAACGTCTGATGATGAGTCAGCAGCTGCGCCAAGCTATTAGTTTGCTGCAATACAACACAATAGAGTTAAAGCAAATTGTTCAACAATTTTTAGAAAAAAATCCCTTAATTGAACTTGAGGAAGTAGAGGATATTGAACAGCAGCAACATGATGAATATACTCCCTCTCAAGTTAATTATTCGAAATATAATAAAATAGACGAAAATGAAGAAAATGCATTAGAAAATTATTCAACGCCTAAAAGCCTCAGAGAGCATCTATTTGAACAAACGCTGCTATGTAAATTTAACCCCAAAGAGCAATTAATCGCAGAATCTATCATTGAAACAATAGATGACAATGGCCGTCTCACTATGTCTATGACGGATCTGCAATTAACCATTGCAGATGAAGCAGGCATAGATCTTATTGAAAAAGTATTAAAAGAAATTCAGTTATTTGATCCTGTGGGTGTGGGCGCTGCTAGCATGTTAGATTGCTTAAGTATCCAGTTAGAAGCCAAAGTCCCTAGAGATAATATTTGGCATCTTGCTAAAGATATACTAGATAATTTTTCTTCTATTGTCACACTTAGTGCAGTCAATATGAAAAAAATTATGCGGCAATTAAAAGTAAATGCAATTGAATTCAATCAGGCTATGGACTTGATTAGATCATTAAATCCTAACCCGGGATCGACCTATTCTGACGAAATGGCAACCAACGTTGAGCCTGAACTGTATGTTAAGAAAATAAAGGGCAACTGGGTTGTTTACCTAGCAGAAAGCTTATTAACTAATATCAGTATTAATACTCAATATCAGCGATTCATTAAGCAAAACAAAAAACATGCATCTTATGAAGCATTAAACCGCGAATTGCAAGAAGCACAGTGGTTGTTGAAAGGTTTAAAGCGCCGTAATGAGACTTTGTTGGCAGTCGCTAGATACTTGGTTGATGTTCAATCTGGTTTTATTGAGTATGGTCCATCACAAATGAAGCCATTAAATATTGCAGATGTTGCATTAGCTTTGGGTATACATGAGTCAACTGTTTCACGTGTGACAACCGGTAAATATGTTGCTACACCGAGAGGGATGTTTGAGCTTAAATTTTTCTTTCCTAGCCACGTTTCAACTCAGGCCGGGGATAATTGCTCAGCGACGGCAGTGAAAGAGTTTATTAAAAATATCATTAGTGACGAAGCACGTGGACAGGCTTTGAGTGATGAGCAGATTGCGGAGAGGTTGAAAGATCAAGGAATTAATATTGCAAGGCGCACGGTTGCTAAGTACCGAGAGGCGTTGAAGATTCAGCCGTCTTATTTGAGGTAGATTAGGAGTAGTAGCTCGCCATGACGGCGACAGAGCAACCCTACTTGAGCTATTACGTTCATTACCGCTTGCTAAAACAGCTTACTTTCTGATAGAAACGGTATTCAACTTATCAAGTGCATCCATAATCTTGACGTATTCTTCTGCAGCATGTCGCTTAGTCAATACATTAGATTCCCAAGAAAGATGTAAATCATTTCTATCAAAAGCAGGTATCTCAATGCTTAATAAACCAACCGAACCTGGCCATGAACCAATAGTGAGGCTAAGTGATCCACCAGATATACTTTGACGGCAACAGGAATAGCTTGAATCATTGCTGAGGCATCATCAACCTGTTCATTTAATCATGAGTGGTCAATGTGATTAGTTGTCCATGCTTGCTTTGTGGTTGCAGAGGTAGCTTCTACTGCGCAATCTATACCGTAATTGGCATCTAGTGTAATTTCTATCTGTACTTTAGGGCTGGAAGAATATAATTTACCGTTTAAATTGATGGTGAATTTGTCATCATCAATTGATTTACTGGTTGTGTAATCTTCATCATTACATTGGCTGATCTGCCAGGTGACATTGTTTCCGGCTTTGTAGCTTCCAGATAAATATTGTGGGATGTTCATGAGTGCTTGTTGCTGGCTTTATCACAGCTGTTTTGGGTTGTTTACGCTGATGCTATTAATGGTAGCATTAACTACGATCCACCGATGACGGAACGGAGTAGTTTGATTTTAAACGACATAGAATAACATTCCTTGTTAGTTGAAAGATTTGATATTACGAGATTTTTGGCGGAGAGGATAGTGTAGCCTGGATGGAGCGAAGCGGAATCCGGGTTTGTTTGTAATCCGGCTACGCGCTTACAATAGTGTCATTCCCGCCTGCGCGGGAATGACAGTAGTAAGTTTGTTTGTATAATCAGGCAAACCCGGATTTCGCTTCGCTTCATCTAGGCTACCCACCAGCATTATTCCTGCTGAAACTTCTCTGCAGCTTCTTTAGTTAATATCATAATATCGATACGACGATTTGATGGGTCGACTTGATTTTGTTTGTTTAATAAATTCTTATCTGCATCACCAATAATGCGTAGTATTTTGCTAGGATCCATACCGTATTTTATGAGCGCACGACGGGTTGCATTTGCTCTATCTGTGGATAGTTCCCAGTTGGAATAATTAACATTGTCGCCGCCCCCATAAGGTAGAGCGTCTGTGTGGCCAACGATAACCATGCGATTAGGATATTGATTAACCTGTGAGCTTAACCAAGATAAAATAGGCGCTGCATATTGCTGGAAATCAGTTTTGCCTTGGGAGAACATAGGCTTATCTTTCAGATCACGTAATTCAATTTTTATGCCGTTAGGTGTAATTTTGAAATTCAGCATATTTTTATATTCACTTAGCTGCTGATTTTTGCTTAAATCTTCTTGCATTTTGATTACCATGGATTGCATTTGAGCCATTTGCTGCTGTTGCTGCTGAGTGGCGGCGTCCTGATCTTTGTCCTTATCCTTATCCTTATCCTTATCTTTATCCTTGTCTTTATCCTTATCCTTGTCTTTAGCTTGAATCTGAGTCTGCTGCATTTGCTGTTGTGAGTCAGCTTGTTTTTGGCTGGCACTAGCAGGGTCTTTTGGAGATTCTTTAGGGGTGTCTGGGTTTGGAGACACTAATGGTGTTTGGTTTTCAGAATTTTCTGCTTTATCTTGTGAGCCTTGCGCCACATCAACCGCATTTTCAGAGTCGCTTTTCGCACCTTTATTCTTATAAGTGCTATTACCCACTTCACCAGGTCTGACTTTACTGGTGTTAACAACAATATTATCTTGTTTAGTTAATACTTCTTTTAATGGTTTCTTAAAATATTGTGCCACACCTTCCAATTGATATTTATTCAATAAAGAAAGAAGCCACATCAATAAGAAAAATGCCATCATTGCTGTTACAAAGTCAGCATAAGCAATTTTCCACGAACCGCCATGATGTTTGTTGATTTTTTTTACGCGTTTGATAACGCGGCGTACTTGTTCATGCTCAGCCATTGGTTTCGCTAGCTCCGCCAGATTTAATTCCCTTAACGATGTCTTCCAATTCTTTACTGTTTGGACGACTATCGGCATATAAGACTTTTCTAGCCATTTCAACTGCGATGGAAGGAGCAAAATTATTGGTGGATGCTAAGAGTACGACTTGAATAGATTGCATGATTTTAATCATCGCTTGGCGTCTATTTTCCATTGATGCGGCAATAGGGGCTGCAAATCCATAGCTTAATAGTACACCTAAAAACGTACCAACTAATGCACGCGCTATTAATGCACCTAATTCGTTAGGCGGTAACCCGATAGATTCCATAGTATGCACAACACCCATGACCGCAGCCACAATACCAAAGGCAGGGAGTGCATCGGCTACTTTGTTTACCGCAGAAATTGGTAGTTCTGCTTCTACTTCAAAAGTTTCAATGTCGACTGCCATGATTTCTTCTAAATGAATCACATCAACACGGCCTGTCACAATTAAACGCAAATGATCGCAAAGGAATTCCATAATTTTATGGTCTCTTTGAACCAATTTATATTTGCTGAATAGAGGACTATTTTTGTAGTTTTCAACATCCCCTTCAATAGAGATGGCGCCATCACGACGAATTTTATTTGTTAGTTCGTAAAATAATGATAATAGTTCAACATGGAATTTCTTGGTGTACTCTTTACCTTTTACTGTTTCAAAAACAGCAGAAAAAGAAGCTTTAATCGTTTTAATATTGTTGGCCACAATAAAGGAGCCTAACGCGGCCCCTGCAATCATCAGAAGTTCATACGGCTGGAATAAGGCAAACAAATGCCCCCCACTCATAACGAAACCGCCAAAAACAGAAAAAATCGTAATCAAATAACCAATAAGGACTAACATACTGTTGACCTCGCTTTGTTAAGTATTAGGCGTACTAACCAAATGCCTGAGCTTTATTTGGGCCAATAATAAGAGCATCTACCGTCTTTTTAGAAATAGGATTGTAAACCTGGACCATTGAATTTAATCCACCATCTGATTTTGCAATGCCTTGCATGGAGACCATAATGGTGCCGCTGCCTGATACTAGACTAACCACTTGATTTCTATGAACTATGATGGGTGCCGTCACCTCTTTTTTACTTAATACGTTACCAGCAGGTATTAAAATGGTTGTCACGTTATTAATGACATCGGCTTTATCTTTAAAATAGCCATTGTATAAACGATTTGTGTCGTATAAAGCGTAGTCTAGATCGTCTTCTTTAATAAGTTCTTTAGGCAAGATGGTGGATCTAGCAACAACGACTTTATTAAATAATTGTACGGTGACTGGTATGTAGATATGCCAAGGTTTTTCACCACTACAAGTGAGTTCAACAGCGGCTATTTGTGAGGTGCTTGAATTCTGAGGGATAGACGGCATGATATCTTGCGAACATTTAGCGACTTCAATGGGTGCGTGCGCAGGATTTACTTTGATTTCAACTTTTTCTGCTGTGGTGTTAGCGTAACTTTCTAGAAGGAAATTTTTAGCAACTTCATTAATATGTTCAGCTGATTCAAAATTTGAAGCCGAGGCGAGTGATAGCAAGCTTAGTGTCATAGTAAATAGAGCTGCCTGGCGGATCATCCTGAATCGCATTGAGTTGTCCTTAACGTAAATTTATACTTTCTATTTTCTATTGTAGCATTAACGAGCGGTATTTCCTTTATTATCATATAAAAAATTATTTTCTTTTAAATTTGATAATTTTTCCCATAGCTTAGCCATGGTGTTTAATGTTGATGCAACAATCCGACTATTGAGGTTTGCGTGCTCATTGCATAGGGGAAGTGAATGTTTTAACTGATCTAATATTTCTAATAATTCTTTCTGGGATGCAGGAGCCGCGCTGACTGCTGCCAGTTCTAGATTTTGTATAAAATCATTTTTAGGGTCACTGGTTGGAAGTGCATTCACTTCATTAGCAACGGCACTAATTTGATTCATTAGAATCGATTTTTTATTATTGCTGGCCATTATCTCTTCAGGATTGTGAGTTTTGAAAATCTCTTTGTCAGTTTGCATGAGGTCACATAAGTCATCACAGTCTTTTACCATGTCTTTTAATAACGCTACCAATGAGGCCTTTAATGTAATCTGCATAATCAAGTCCTTAGAGTAATTTGCCAAAAACGTGATGCGTTAAGGCTTTGGCTAATTTGTCGCTGTCAATTTGATAATTGCCTGATTCAATTCTATTTTTCATTGCCTTCACATGCTCATTTTCTGAGATGATATCGTCAGAAAGGGCGGCTGAATTAATTAAACTGCCTAATTGATTGCTAATCGTGATATCACTGCTAGCAGTCGATTGTGAGGATTTGTTTCTATCTAGTTGAATTTTAGTCGAATCAACTAGTGGTATCGCTTTGTCGAATCTGATTTCGTTCATGGCACATTCTCCTGGCCAATTGGATAAAGTAGTTCTTATACTCTGTATATCTAAGATACGTGGGAAAACTTAAATCTGCTTTAACATATCCCCAGAAAAAATCTTCAATATCTTATCCGCATAATTCTTATCCGTCGCATATCCCGCCTTTTGCAACCCTTGCGCAAAGGCTTCTGGATTGGCCGTCGATTTAAGTGCATCCGCATATCGATCGTTAGTTTTCAAAAAGCTTATATAGTCTTTAAAGCTATCTAATAGTGTCGCATAGCTTCTAAATTCAGCTGATTGTTTCACAAGAATGCCATCTTTCTGTTCTAAGGTGTCTTTTCTAACGCGAGGCGCTGTCCAATCTGCGGTTGCTTTAATGTTAAACAAATTATGACTAGATTGTTGATTGCTATGCGCAATGATATTTTTGCCCCAGTTAGTTTCTAACGCAGCTTGTGCCACTAATAGTTTGGGGTCAACGCCAATTAAGTTTGCAGCCTTTTTAGCCATAGGCCATATGCCTTGCACAAATTCTTTAGGGGAGCTAAAGGGATGTTCTGGTAAAACTGTTTGAGCAAGCGTCGATTCTTTCTCAGCTTGTTCATCAACAGTTGTCTTGGTGTTGTGAGGCATGATATGCGGTTGATTCATCAGCTGTACTTGTCGGTGCATATTTTCTTGCTGTTCAGCTAAGGATATGGCTGGTAAGGGCACGCCATGATTATCAATACTGCGTTTAATTGCTTCAGTGAATTCATTATGCCCTGATGCCATTGATAGCGATAATTGCTTATCGAACATATCTTGATAAAAATCCATTTGATCTGTGCTAAATAAACCGCTATCAAATGTTTTGTTAGCATCGCGCATGCTTTTCAACATCATTTGCATGAGCATTGATTGAAATTGTTCAGCAATTTCTTGTTTAACGCCTTCTGAATTAGTTGCATAGTCTGTCTTTAGCTTCTGCAAGCCTTGGATGTCTGTATACATCCGTTCACTAATCAGTTTATCAATCATTTTATTTCCTTAAATGACTTCTAAATCGGCATGCAAAGCACCGGCGGCTTTCACAGCTTCTAATATTGCAATTAAATCACCAGGTGCCGCGCCAACAGCGTTAATCGCGCTAACTAAATCATTCAGAGACGTACCTGTGGATAATACAAATGCTCTATTGCTTGTTTGAGAAGCGGTAATATCTGACGCCGTGCCTTTGACCGTATGACCATTTGCAAAGGCATTTGGTTGGCTGACAAATGGACGCTCAGAGACAACAACAGAGAGATTGCCATGCGCAACAGCAACGGGTGAAATGATAACATCTTTACCAACAACAATCGTACCGGTTCTGGAGTTAACCACGACGCGTGCCCTGCCTGCTGCAGGATCCAGGGTGATATTTTCTATGCGTGAAATGAGGGGTACAAAACGCCCCATCATACGCTGGGCTTGGGATGCGCGCTTTTCGGCTGACTTTTCTAATAAATCGGCATCCTCTTCAGCTGATGTTTCACCTTTATAACCAACGGAGCGGAAAGTAGGGCTGCCTTCATTTAAATAAGTTGGGGTATCTGTTGGGTCGAGAGGTAGGTCATTGACAGAGATGGCAATGGCTCTCGCATCAAGTGCATGAGCGACTTTACGTTTAAATTCGGTATTCACAGCTTGTGCAATACGTTGTGCTGTTGTGAAATCGGGATCGTTCAGCTGAAACGTAATTTCACCATTTTGCACAAATGGCATATCAATAATTTTTTCAACCGTTGCACCATTTGGAATGCTGCCGGTACTGGTGGAGTTAACACTTAATTTAGAGCCGTCATTACCTTGTGCACCAAAACCTGACACAACGACAGCACCTTGAGAGACAGCGTAAACTTGTCCATCAGCACCGCGAAGAGGAGACATGAGTAACTGACCGCCGCGTAAACTAATCGAGTTACCTAAAGAGGAAACAGTAATATCAACCTTTTGGCCGACTTTCGCAAATGGCGGTAAGTTGGCACTTATTGCCACCGCGGCAACATTTTGTAACTGTAAATTGACACCATTGGGTAAGCGAATGCCAAATTGCAGCAACATATTTTTAAATGTTTGCTGAGTAAATGGGGTGCGATTCACTTGATCGCCAGTACCGTCAAGGCCTACCACCAAGCCGTAACCAACTAATTGGTTATCACGCACACCCGCTAAACTTGTGATATCTTTAATGCGCGAGGCTAATGCCACTGGCATGGCTAATGTTAAACTGCAAGCAACTATTAATAATGTAACTAGGCGCATAATTATCCTTAATCAGCTTTCTTATTGCTAACATGCAATTTTCATGCCATAAATTAACTTCGGATTCAGTAACTCAACATGGAAGATATCGTAGAGGTTATTAGATGAAAGTACAATCTGCAAAACCACAAATATCAAATCAAGCACCGTCACCTATTGAGGATCTCCAATTAGATGGCGATTTTACAGAAGCATTTGCTGAATTAGTGGCAGCCATGCAGATGGAAAAACCGCCTGCTGTCGATCAGGTAGCTAAAGAAACATTAGAATTTGATGAAGTGTCAAAAAAAGAAGATGAGCCAGTTGTTGAAGATACAGCATTACAAGATACATTGAGCACAATTTTGTTTGGGTTGAATATCCCTGTTGTTGACAATACCAAGTTGGCGAATCAGACAATAGATGATGAGAAAGATAAGACGCCCGATCTTAAATTAGATACTCAATCTTTGAAAGGTGATGTTGATTTAGATTTATCACCATTAACTAAAGTGAATAATGCAACTGACGATAAGTTCAATCTCGATATATCTGATAAGTTTGCTGATAAAAATAAAGAGGCTGAACCTTTAGTTAAGCTTAATTTATTTGAGCAAGATCCAGCAGTTGATGTGACCAAAAATATGAATACGACGGTTGCGCATGCCGTTGCTCATTCCATTGTTCAGTCAGACCAAAATACTTTAACGCTGCAAGATAAGCCTGCTAATGCATTGCAAGAATTAGGAAAATTAATTAATCAGCACACCAACGTGATTCCTGAAGAAACTAAGACAGTGAATACGTTGTCGCGTCCTGCCGCGACTTACACTCAAACGTTGGACAAATTATCTCAGATTGAGCCCGGAATGAATATTACGAAGACAATCGCAATGGTCGGCAGTTCATTAAAAGATGTTTATACTGCCAATATTAAAATTCATCCGCCTGAACTTGGCCAGGTAACAGCCACCTTAAAAGTTGATAAAAACAATGCGGAACTTGTTCTTTTGACTGAAAATGATCATGTAAAAGCGATTGTTCAGTCCCAATTAACACAGCTAAGAGAAAACTTTCAAAAAGCTGATCTATATTTAACAAACATAGATGTGCAAACGTCGCATTCAGATGCTGAAAGGCAGCAACAAGAACCAGCTCCTAGAAATACATCCAATATAAATCAAGGCATTAAAGAGGATGCGGTTGAGTTGAAAGAACCTAAAACAGTATCTCAGCGTATAAACTCTCTAATTGATACTTATGTGTAGGGGTTAGCAGCCGTCATTGTGAGCCACCTATCGCCATCCGGAGCTACCCACACTGTCATCCCGGGCTAACCACACTGTCATCCGGAGCCACCCACATTGTCATCCCG
>JBAQCP010000080.1:0-3281 GCA_049294295.1 Gammaproteobacteria bacterium
ATCCAGGCTACACAACATTCAAAATAATTATATAAGAGTAAGATGTCTGTCGTTTTTAGGATTTTCTATTTTCAAATCATATTATGCTGCAGCTTGGCCCATCAAATTGCGCTGGCAGGCAGTACAACTCTTTCTATTAACGAGGCTATTTTACTTGCTGTTCGTTCTAATCCCAATGTGCAATCTTCCGAGCTAAGTCACGTTTCACAAAAATTTAATTTATGGGTGCAAGAATGGCAATTTTTACCACACTATAATTTACAAGCAATCGCGGCTTCTAATCGTTCACAAACACTCAATCAACGTATCAATGGTTCGCAAACTTATAATGTGCAGCCTAGTGTTAATTTGTTAACACCCATTGGTACGCAGCTAACATTAGGTGTTAATAATAATTATACCGATCACTATAATCCTGGGCTATCTTTCCAAATCATGCAGCCATTGATGAGGGGGTTTGGTACGGCCATTGTTGAATCAGCTTTGTGTAATGCAAAAGATAGCGAAGTGATTTCTAGATTGTCGGTTGAGGGAACATTAAGAAGCACGGTTAGTTCTGTTATTGAGGCATATTTAAATGTTGTTTCTGCTGAGCGCACTGTTTTAATTGATAACGAAGCAGTTAAACGTGCAGAGACATCGGTAGAGCAAACTAAATTATTTATTAAAGCCGGCCACAAAGCCGGTAATGAGTTAGTAACTGTTCAAGCAGATGTTGCTAGCGCAAAGATGCAATTAGAAAATGATAGGAATAGTTTATTGCAAGCTCGTTATGGTTTGTTGTCAGCCATAGGCGTTGATCCTAATTCAGATATTACATTTTCAAGTTTAGATTTAAATGCCCTAATTAAAAAATACCATCCTGTTTCGCTAACCGATGCTAAAAAACTCGTTTTAGAAAATGACATTCAATATCAAGTGGATCAAATCACTTTGTATGGACCGACCACACGTTCTTTGTTAGTTGCTGAAGATAATGCTAGATGGCAATTGAACGCAACTGCTAATGTAGTGACGGGTAATAGCCGGGGTGGTGGTTATAATGCGGGTGTTAATAGTATTTTTAATGGCGCGAATCAATCACAAAATGTGGGCATTACCTTACAAGTGCCTATATATGATCAACAAGCAAAGCAGGCTATTGTTAATGCGAAGATTTCCTTAAAACAAGCCGAGCTTGGATTGAAGCAAGAAAAGTGGAATAAAGAAACAGGCGCTATCAATGGTTGGAATTTAGTAGGCAGTGCTTTACGTGCACTGAACTATGCAGAGGATGCTGAAAAGCTGCAACAAAAAACATATAGCATTAGCTATCAAAAATATTTGCATGGATTAATTGATAGCTTGTCTTTGCAGCAAGCGCAACTACAGTTAATACAATCGCAGCAATCATTATTAAGTGCGCGCATTGTCTATCTTAAATCCTTAGTCAATCTGGATTTATTAATAGGCCATACTTTAAATACATGGAATGTGCAGGTGAGATTATGAAAACTTATTTTAAATACATACTAATTATAATGATGGCCTGTTTTATGCTGGCTGCCTGTTCAAAATCCAGTAAAGAAGAAAAACAAGAAATCATTACGATTGAAACAAAAGAGTTTGAAAATACATTATTTTATTCCGGCACTATTTTGCCAATCAAATCGATGGTGATACCAAGCCCCGTTGATGGCGTGGTGGTTGAAATGCCTTTTCAGTACGGAGAAGAAGTAAAGACTGGGGATTTATTATTCCTGCTTTCTTCCGAAAAATTCCTCTCCGACTATAAGACCGCTTTAATGGCTTACATAAAAGCCAAGAATGAATTTGATAATAATAAAGTCCAACTAACAGAATCAGAATTTTTACATAAAAATGAATTGATTTCTGATGATGAACACAAAATGAAAAAATCTAACTTTTATTCAGCACAGTTGGGTTTGTTGCAGGCGAAAGATGTGCTTGAAGTATTAATCCGACAATTAAATATTAAAAATATTAATTTGTACAATCTATCCATTTCCGATATTGAAAAAATTACGAAAGCTATTCATTTGCAGGCAGGCACTGATAGCAATATTCGTGTTATATCACCAGTGAATGGCATTATTTTAGCGGCAAATAAAAGTGAAGAAGAAACTAAAAAAATCACTAAAGGCGATATTGTTAAACAAGGCGATGTGTTAGCCATGATAGGCGATCTGAATGGTTTGTCTATTCAAATTAAAGTTAACGAACTAACAATCAATCAATTGAAGATTGGGCAAAAGGTTAAAGTGACAGGGATCGCATTTCCTGATGAAGTATTAAATGGGATGATTAACCGCGTTGATAGACAAGGTGAAGCATCTAATGGCGGCATTCCCAATTTTACCGTTCAAATAGTTGTGCCTAGTCTAACTGTCCTGCAACGAAACACGATTCATGTTGGCATGACGGCTAAAATTGAAATAGCCGTTAATGAAAAACCCAATATCATGATTCCTATCGCTGCCATTTTTGAAGAAAATGGATTGTCCTGTGTTAATGTGATGGATGGTCGAGGTAAGATTAAAAAGACAATGATTAAAACAGGTAAAACGACATTAGATTCAGCTGTGGTGTTATCGGGCCTACAATTAGGAGACAAAATTGTCGTCTCTCATTCGGGTTGAGAATATCAGTAAAACCTATCACATGGGTGATCAAACCTTTCAGGCGTTGAAAGGTGTCGATTTTCATTTGAATAAAGGCGAGCTGCTGGCTATTGTGGGCATGTCTGGATCGGGCAAATCAACCTTGATGAACATTTTGGGGTTTTTAGATCACTGCACAACAGGCCGTTATTTTTTTGAAAATAGTGATGTGTCTAGTTTAAGTGATGAAGCATTGGCTAAGATTAGAAATGAAAAAATTGGGTTTGTTTTTCAATCATTCTTTTTATTAGCAAGATCATCAGCTTTACAAAATGTTATGTTGCCGCTTTTTTATCGTGGTGTTCCCAGAGAAGAAGCAAAAGAAAAAGCTATGCATTTTCTGGAAAAGATGGGTGTAGGGCATTTAGCACATCATCGCCCTAATCAACTGTCGGGTGGTCAACAACAGAGAGTGGCAATTGCAAGAGCCTTAGTCGGTGACCCTGCAGTTATTTTAGCCGATGAGCCAACAGGTGCTTTAGATTCACAAACGGGTAACGATGTGATGGAATTATTTAAGAATTTAAATCGCCAGGAAGGGCGTACCATTGTTATTATTACGCATGATAAGGAAATTAGTAGTCAGTGTGAGCGTACGGTTGTGATTAGAGATGGGAAGAT
>JBAQCP010000081.1:0-4630 GCA_049294295.1 Gammaproteobacteria bacterium
GTGGTAAGGTTGAGAATGACAAAAATATAAATCCACAAGTTGAGCGCATCCCTCATACTCTTTTCTTAACCGCTCTTTACGCGGGCTTTAAAACGCCAACGGCTGACGCCATTAAATTATTACAAGAACGCTTCGCCAATAATGAGACGCTACTAACTTCCATTTTAAATGCCATCGGTGAATGCGCCGAGGCGGGTTTTCAGTATGCTAAACAAGCTAATTGGCCAGCATTAGGTGGCATGATGATTATTCAGCAAGGTTTAATGCAAGACTTAGGCGTTAGTTTGCCAGTATTAGATGCTCTTGTTAGCGATTTAAATCAGCAGCCAGCTATTTTAGGCGCTAAAATTTCAGGCTCAGGGTTGGGTGATTGTGTGATCGGGTTAGGTGAAGTGGCACCAGATTATCAATTTCAGGGTGAGTATGCTGGTGTGTATCGTATTCCAGTCGCTATCAGTGAGTTAGGGGTTCAGTGTGAACAAATCTGATGTCATTAAACTTATTTTTCCCGCGGGTGTGCAAGCGGAATCTGTTAAAGAAACAGGTAGCGCATTTGCACCGACTAATATTGCTTTATGTAAGTATTGGGGTAAACGCTGCCGCGATTTAAATTTACCGTTAACATCTAGCTTATCCATTGCATTGCCAAATAAAGGTGCAAACACTCGTCTTTCTTTTCATACTCAAGACAAAGTGATTTTAAATGGCAAAAAATTAACAACGGATAGTCAGTTTGTTAAGCGTTTAACGCAATTCTTAGATATGTTTAGAGCCAAGAATACTTGGCATTTATTAGTCGATATCGAAATGAATATTCCAGTCGCTGCAGGGCTTGCTTCTTCTGCGTGTGGTTTTGCTGCACTAGTCCTGGCATTAGATGATTTTTTTGGTTGGCATTTACCGAAACAGCACCTTTCTATTTTGGCGCGACTAGGTAGTGGTAGTGCATCACGTTCACTTTGGAACGGATTTGTGGAATGGCATGCAGGTCAACAAGTTGATGGCATGGATAGTTATGCCGAGCCCTTAGCTGTTGTCTGGCCAAATTTAAGAGTTGGTATTTTGCCGTTGAGCCAAAAAGAGAAGCCAATTTCATCTAGAGAGGCGATGCAGCGAACAGTTGAAACTAGTTTGCTTTACCAAGAGTGGCCTAAAAAAGTAGCTCAAGATATGGGGTACTTAAAACAGGCATTAGCTGAGAAAGATTTTACGTTACTGGGTTCTACTGCCGAGTCTAATGCATTAAATATGCATGCGACCATGTTGAGCAGCTGGCCGCCAGTTTGTTATTTTTTACCTGAGACAGTTGCTGCCATGCAGCGTATTTGGCAATTACGTAGCGAAGGGTGTGAGATTTATTTTACGCAAGATGCAGGACCGAATTTGAAATTGTTATTTTTAGAGAAAGACCAAATGGTAGTAAAATCTAATTTTCCTGAAGTTGATGCGCTGGCATTATGATAGCCTAAACCCCTGGGCTTGAAGACCGGGATAGCTTGCTTGCGCTTCCATATACCCCTGAGCTGCTAGGCGTGAATGTTGGGCAAAGGCTAATGTAGCGTTCTTCTAGTTGCTCTAAGCTAGAATCAATGGACTGGATCTGTCTGCTTAGGCAAAATTGTTTCTCAGCGTTCTTTTGGTATTGCCCATGCACATCTCTCTGATCTTTTTTATCTTCTAATGCTTGTTTCTCATCTATTAACTCTATTCTAATGAGCTCAAGTGCGTATTTGCCATCTCTCTCTAAAAATTCTTGATACTCTGGCATCGCTGCTAATACTTGCTGTAATTCAACAACTCGACTAGCCATACTAGCTTTCATTTGATTAAGCAGCATGTTTCCAGCCTTCACATCTGAACGAATATGCATAAGAGCAATATGCTCATATAAAGAATAATGTAATAAGGTAAATTTGAGGAACGTTTTAAACTTATGGAAAATAAAAACAGGATCGGCTGCTAATTTTTTAAATAGCTCATTGTCTCGGCTATCAAATTCATTTTCGGCAGATTTGGTTTTAAACGCGAACTTAACAGTGCTTCTAATCGCCGCGTCCTTTGTTGGCCAATAGTAATAGCCAGGTGCTTCGATATTAGGAAATTGTAAAATATCCCGCGAGCTAATAGCAAAGGATGTTGCATCGGGTGTTCGGACCGTCACATCATACAATTCATTTGGAGAGAAAGAAAAAGTATGTTGGTTAGTCGGGCTTAATTTGTATAGAAAGCCGACATCCCAAATAGTCATATCGTGGTCAACTCGGTTGCCATATAAATCTAGGTTATTAGCGTGAAGATCGCCTTCTTTTAATAAATAGCTAGCAACCAAGCCTTCAGCTAATCCTTTTTTGATAGCGTAATTATCAATGTCTTGAACTCTGAAATGAGCAGGTATTTCATTGTCTAAATCGGTTTCAATGCTGTTTTGTATGATAGACGGGCAGGTTTCTGCAAAAATTAAATTGCTAATAAATGGATTGTTTTGCGCTAAAGCGACTCTAATATGCTCGCATGCTTCTGAAGAAACGGAATATTCGCGGCTTAAATGTGTTATGAGTGCCATCAGCGTTACAATGTTGTCAACAGGTGTGAATTGGTAAGATGCTGTTGTTGCGTTTAATCTAATCTTAAAAGGAGGTTTTCTTTGCCCAATTAATTGGGGATTCTTCATTAACTCAACTCTAATCGCTTTGTTAAGCGTGGTCGTTATTCCCTGTTTGGTCTGTATGCTAAATTCATTTAGAAGGTGAAGTAGCTCATTTGCCCCAACAATGTGGCTTTCAGTGATATCAGCAAATTTTTCTTTTGTGATGCCGCAAGAAGAAAGTTCCTTTTCGGTGGCAGGTTCTCCTGTAGATCGTTTTTGTACTAATTTGCTAATGCGGCGAAATAAATCTTTAGCAGCATCGCTAGTAATTCTGTTAGATGTCCAGCCTAGTTGTTTGATTTGCGTATGGATTTGTTCAAGATGTCTGATGATTGAGTGAGAGAAGCGATGGATTTCAATCGTCTTTAATTCAAGATTTTTTTCGATGTTTTCTAATAAAGGTGCTTCAATGTCTAAACCAGGATGGTCAGATTTTAAATGAGCTCTTCTAGTCGTAATGATAGCTTTTAATTTTTGCAGACCTACCATGCTAAGCTGATCTTTTGTATCTGCTAGCCAGCTGATAAGCTGAGGCGTTAACGCTGCTGTGGTGCCAGCAGTGTAGGAGTTGGCATAAGTTTTAGCTGAGTTAACAACGCCCCCTAGTATTTGTGTGGTACTAGACACGAGAGATCCAGCAAGCGTTAAAGACCATCCTCCCCAGCTGGATGTCTGTGCTTGCGGCGGCATTTCTTCTGGTGCAGAGACATATTTCTTTTCATAGAATTCTTTAAGCTTTTTTACATCTTCAAGTAAATGTCTTTGTCTTAAGCGAATTTCATTAATTTCGCTTTCTTGTGCAAAAGATTGTTGGTTAGGTGGATCTAAATGGTATTTTTCTAATGGTTTTTGACGATACGGAATGAACGGAATTAATTTAGACACCACACCCGTATGTTTATAATTTCCATCCTCATCGATCACGCCATATACGACAGGCACTTTATTTGGAATCAGTACTCTCATGAAATGCGCAGCGCAAGCTTCAATCTCTGCCATGCGCTCAGTAGGGTGGCTTTTATATAGATGAGTAAGTTTTTTTCCGGTTTTTTTCTGTTTTCTAGCAGGCTGAATAGCATGTGAAGAAATGCGCTCTTTAGGCGGATTTTCTAATGTATATTGACTAATAATTTTCGATTTAATGGGGCGAGGCGGGGCTGTGTGCACGACAGGCACAAAACTAGCGCCTAATACACTAACGGTCAGTGCATCAGTACTTGATAGGCAAGCGGAAGAGGTGGGTGTTTCATCCACTTTTTCGCCATCATATCTACCAGCTGCCATTTTCTTATTCCCAAGTTGATATTTTTTAACCATACCAAGATTTTATTAAGAGAATATTAGGAGTATTTTAACTATTTTTATTGGTGAATGGTTAAGTATATGATTTGTATAATAAATAGAGCAAATAGTCCAGCAACAACATCATCTAAAATCATGCCAAAGCCGCCGTGTACTTTTTCATCAATTGTACGTATTGGCCAAGGTTTCCAAATGTCGAATAAACGGAATAATGCAAAGCCTAATAATATCCATGGCCAGCCTTGAGGTGCACCTATCATGGTGACAAAAAAACCAGCAAATTCGTCTATACACATGCCGGGATGATCGTGTTCGTGAATGTTACGGCTAACGATGTCTGAGATCCAGGAGCTTAAGGCGATAAAGGCTAGAGTGAAGATGATGTAAGCGGTAAGAGAAAGAAAGTGGCTAAGAATTAAATAAAAAGGGATAGCCATTAGGGTGCCAAAAGTGCCTGGGGCGAAAGGGGCGGCGCCGCTGCCTAGGCCGAAGGCTAGGAAGTAGAGGGGGTTGGTCCAGACTTTGGCGGGAATGGGTGGTATGGGTTTGGTGGATCGGGGGAGGCGGCTGAATAGTGACATAGCATTTTATCCTTAATTGTTGCTGTCATCCCGAGCTATCACCACTGTCATCCCAAGCGTAGCGAGGGATCTCCATCTATTACAGCTGTTCCTCCGATGG
>JBAQCP010000082.1:0-7345 GCA_049294295.1 Gammaproteobacteria bacterium
GAATCCGGGTTTGTTGGCATAATCACCAAACCCGGATTCCGCTACGCTCCATTCAGGCTACGCGCTCGCAATGACTACACAACTAGCCCCTCTCGTCGTCTCGTACGAAGGCGTGGGATCCAGAAAAGGTAAATGCCTGAACACATAGCTGCTTAAATCCTGCAATTCAGTTAGAATGCCACCAAAGTTAACCGGGGTTTGGGGTATTTATGACCAGCAGTCTAAAAATTAATCAATTTGCATTAGCCGTTTTTTTAGGCTGGTCGGCTGAAGAACGTGCCGCGACTCAGAAAGTAGCACTGGATATTTACCTCATATTTGCAAAAGCCCCCACCGCTTGCCTAACTGATGATTTGAAAGACACCATTTGTTATTTCGAATTAACAGAAAAATTACGTAATAGTTTTGCTAACAAAACATTCAAACTTATCGAACATTTAGCACATGAAGTATATCAACTCATAAAAACCAACACGCCTACTGACACACTTGTCACTGTTAAGTTAACCAAGCACCCAGATATCAAAGACTTACAAGGCGGTGTCTGTTTTAGTTACGGTGATTAAAAATGAATGATGTCATTTTAGGATTAGGCTCCAATATTGGTGATCGCTTAGAAAATTTGCGAGCTGCTTTTAGTCGCATTAAACATATTAGCGGCGTACAAGTTAAACAACATTCGCCGTTATATATCTCTGATGCTTTGCTGCCTGATAATGCGCCTGCTAGCTGGGATCAACCCCATATTAATTTTGCTTTAGTTTGTACAACTTCTTTATCACCTATCGATCTACTAGCTGAATTAAAAAAAATAGAAACAGCTCTTGGCAGGCCAACTGAAAAACAACGTTGGTCGCCACGATTGATTGATATTGATATTTTAGCCTATGGCGAAGAGACGATTAAAACGGATGTTTTAACTATCCCTCATCCTGGTTTAACAGAAAGGCCATTTGCTTTATGGCCGCTTGCGGATTTAATGCCATTTTGGATGCATCCCGTTTTAGAAAAAACGGCTGCTGAATTAGTAGAGGTTTGGGGTTCGCGTTTTGATGCAGCGGCACCTTTGCACACACGCCAACTTAATCAGCGCTTAGAAGGTTCGCGTTTAATGGGTATTATTAATATTACGCCCGATTCTTTTTCAGATGGCGGTTTATATTTGCAAACCGACACAGCGGTACAACATGCTCTTGAACTTATGGAAGCTGGTGCGGAAATTTTAGATTTAGGGGCAGAATCTACTGCGCCAACAGCAGAAGCATTAGATGCAGAAACGGAATGGCAGCGACTAGAACCTATTCTATCGGTAATCAAATCAGCACAGTTTTTAATTCCGCCAAAAATTAGCATTGACACAAGACATCCGGAAACAGCCATGCGAGCACTAGCTATGGGTATTGATTGGATTAATGATGTTAGTGGACTTGATCACCCAGACATGCGTGAATTAGTTGCCGCTTCCGGTAAAGATTGTGTCGTCATGCATCACTTAAACATTCCGCAAAGAGCAGCTGTTGCTCTGCCTCGTGATCAAAATGCAGTTGATATTGTTTATCGCTGGGGTGAAGAGCGTATTAGCCAATTAGAGAAAACTGGTATCAAACGGGAAAAAATTATTTTTGACCCCGGTATTGGTTTTGGGAAATTTGCTGAACAGTCACTAGCGTTGATTCAACAATCACATATTTTTAAACAATTAGGTGTGCGGTTATTGATAGGTCACTCGCGTAAACGGTTTTTATCATTGCTAACAGGAAATACTCTTCAAGAGCGTGATATTGAAACCATGATGCTGTCAGTATTTTTAGATAAGCAAGGCATCGATTATTTACGAGTGCATAACGTAAAAATAAATTCTCAGGGGTTACGAAATACCAGCCACCGTATGAAATGAACCAAATATTAAAATTCTATCCCTAGGCTTTGCTATTTGCTTAATGGCTAAATAAGCATCCTTAACAGAACCATATTCCTGTACTTCCAATATTCCTTCCAGTTTGCAAGCCTCTTTCAGTTCTGACAAAGGCGCTGCTCTTTTCACATCCAATTGCGCCAGATGCCATTCATCTACATATTTCTTAGCAACGGATACACTTGTCCGAACATCCTTATCTCCTAACATAGAAAAAACGGCATATGTTTTTCCCGTAACAGGATGAGCCTTTAGCCAATCAGCCAGCAACGCAACGGAAGCCGGGTTATGGGAAACATCGTAAACTTCTTGCACAGGTCCATCGACTACCTGAATACGACCAATTAATTTTACATTTGCTAGTCCCTGCTTAATCACGGTGGCATCAACAGGAAGTTGCTTTTGCAATAACGTCACAGCCATTAAAACCGTCGACATGTTTTGAAGAGCTAATGCGGTCAATGGCAGATTTTTATACACGACATCCATCCACTCCCAAGACCAATGATCCGAAAATTCATCGTAAAAAAAATCTCTTGCCTGACAAAAGAACAAAGCGCCTATTTCTTTCGCTTTTTCGATCAATGTTGCGGGCGGATTAAAATCACCGCAAATAGCAGGTCTCTCAGGACGAAAAATTCCGGCCTTCTCGCGCGCGATCTCTTCGCGAGTACCTCCTAACCACTCTGTATGATCCAAGCTGATAGTGGTCACGATAGCCACGTCTGCATCGACAATATTGACCGCGTCTAACCTGCCACCCAATCCCACTTCTAAAATTACAACATCCAATGGGTGTTGTTGAAAAATTAACAACGCTGCTAGCGTGTGATACTCAAATGGCGTTAATGAGATAGAGCCGCGTTTTTTTTCAATCATCTCGAATGCATCACAAAAAGCCTGATCGGCGGGTGTTGTGCCATTAATCCTGACTTGTTCGTTATGTCTAAACAAAACAGGAGACGTGAAAGCACCCACTTGGAAACCTGCTGCCAAGTAAATGGATTCCAGTCCCGCCACTGTAGACCCTTTACCATTCGTCCCAGCCACCGTAATGACCGGACAGGTCAACGAAATCGCTAATTTATCAGCAACTGCTTTAACTCTATCCAATCCCAGTTCGATTTCTGAGAAATGGATAGACGAAATCCATTCTAACCACTCTAACATTGTGGATAAGTGCATGTTTAACTCTTCCATATCTTGTGTATAAAGTGGCAATAACCTCTTTCTACCCGTTAATACCAAAGTTATCCCCGTAAACTTGGGCCCAGTACTAAACTTGTCCACAGCTTATCATGCGTATAACTATATGAATTTATTATACATATATTAGTAATCCACAGAAAATGCGCACCTATATAAAATAAGCTATCTCTTTAAAGAATAATAATATTATTTTAATAGAGTAGAGCATTAATACTTGGAAAGAGATGGGTTGATCAAGGTGGAGATGAAAAAAATTTATTTCAATCTAAAAATTAAGCGTTTTTGCCGTCATTGCGAGCGAAGCAAACTAGGTTTTATTGTCCGTTCGTAAAGAACCATAAAGCATGAATACCATTTGTTTTGTTGAGTGCTTCTTAATAAACAGGTAATAAAGCCTGATTTGCTTCGCTCGCGCTCGCAATGATGGCATGGAAAACATCTAAAACTCTCTTACTTACTCACAAAATTCTGTGGATAACTCCCCTTAAACCTCTCTCATATCATGTAGATAAGCCTCTAATAACACCTGCTACCACAAAAAACCCAAACTTATCCCCACTAACTTGAATCGAATACGGAATTAATACACAGCTAATTATTCTTATAACATAATGATTAATAAACGAAATTACTACTAATCCACAGAAAATGCGCACCTATATAAAAGAAGCTATCTCTTAAAAGAATAAATAATATTATTTTAATAGGAGAAAGACAAAATCTTGGATAATTTGAATTGCGCTACAAATGAAATTCTATTTACAGGAAATGAAAAAAGCTTTTGTCTTCCAAAGCGCTGGCCTTAGCTGTGGAATCTAGCAACAACGGAGAATAATAATGACGGTGAGTTGCTGTTTGAAAAAAATGAGGGATGGTGTAGGAGATTCAACTGAGAGCCGCCTGTGATTCACAGGCGGTCAGTTCAAAACAGATTACAGATTAACGAAGTTTGACACCAACAGAATGCGGTAAGCCATCTCGCTCCTTCGCAATATACGCCACCATCTGCCAATCAATGAGCACTGCTTGATCTTTAGCTTCATGGGAGAGTGCGTGTACCATCCCAGGGAGATTAGCGTCTCCTGCGCTACTGTGCTCTTCTAACGGCTGATGAGCTTCTAAGAAGAGTTCATCGCTTTCCCAACCCACTTTGACAGGCTTGTTGATAATGGTGATAGGAATGCCTCTTTGCACAGATGGAAAGAGTTGTGTCATATCTGCTTCATACATACGAATACAACCAAAACTTGCGCGCTTACCAATACTTTCAGGGAAAATAGTGCTGTGGATCAAGTAAGTTGGGATGGTCATATAAATCGCATAAGGACCTAATGGGTTATCAGGACCTGCAGGCATAACTTTTGGTAACACAATTCCCTGCTCTAAATTAAATTCCCTAATATCGTTTGGTGGTGTCCAGGTAGGATTTTCTTTTTTATAAGTGACGACTGCATTACGAATAGGAATCATCTTCCCTAATTTGCCGATGCCGATGGGATACGTAAATACTTCGTTGCTACCTGCTGGAAAATAATACATACGCATTTCTGGCAAGTTCACCACAATACCCTGGCGTGCATCCGTTGGTAGTAAATGCTTAGCAGGAATAATAACAGGTGCACCAACAGGTAGTGGTTGACGCAAGTTTAATTGAGGATTAGCACTTTCAAGTGCGTTATATCCAATATTATTATTTTGTGACAACGTAATAATCGTGTCTGTTGGTCCGACTGATGTTACTTTAACGTCGCCGATAACAGACTGATCCGCAGCCGGTACGCGATAAGAAGCCGCAAACGAATTAGCGGCAACTAGTAAGCATAAAACAGGAAGAACGTTTCTAAATTTTTTCATTTATTGCATGTCCTCAAGCTGATGCTAAATAGCGAGAATGCTTTAGCCAGTTTTGGTCAGGATAGTACACAAAAATCAACGTATTGTCTTTGATCGTGTCAATGATTGGTTTAGCCAGTTCTGTACTGACAGCAGGACAACCCCAGCTACGACCTAGTTGGCCGTATTGTCTAACGGTGCTAGGACTAACATACCAAGCACCGTGCACAACCACATTGCGATTATACGCATTGTCATTAATGCCATGCTCTAAACCACGCATGCGTAAAGAATAACCATTTCCACCCATGTAAGGTTTGCTATCGGTGACAAATAAACCAAAACTGGATTTCAATGAACCGTTGCTATTAGAGAAAGAGTTAGCCATTGGGCCGCCGCTATTTTTACCGTGAGACACTAGGGTATGGAATAACGTTCTGCCGGTTCTTAAATCAAATACCCACATGCGTTTTTCGCTGGAAGGCTTGGAGTAATCAATAACAGTCAGGTATTGTTTATGACTAACTCCATTTTTTTGGGCATTCATATAAGCAATTAAACTTAAGCGCAATACTTGGCCATTGATGCCGCCAGCATGGGATTGCAAAATGGTAATTTGCTTATTTAGCCAGTTGCGTGTGCCAAACGATTCGGTGTTTGGATGTGAGAATAACCAGGAAAATGGCCAGCTAAAGCCTAATAATCCTAAAAAAGCCATAAAAAATAATAAATTACGTATTTTCATTGGGTTTAACCTATCTAGCTAATTTTATTGATAGAGACGTTAAAAGTAACGTAAGTGTTTGTTTAATATAAGTTCTATACTTAATAAACGTTAGAACAATCCATGAAGGGTAGGTTCATTTTTATACAAGTTCTAGGGAAATGTCAAACTATAATGCCGATTTTATCTTTTTTAGGCGGTGGTAGTCCTAGGTAAAAAAGAGTATAGTCGGCGCGTTTTTGTATTTATTTTGTTGAATAATAAGTGTTTCTTTAGAAGTTTAAAAAATGAGGAGTGATATATGAAAAATTTTATGGTTGTGTTAGGGTTATTAGCATCTTTTGCTGTGATTTCTGGTTGTGCAAGCAAACAAGCACCAGAGGCGGCACCAGTTGCAGCACCTGCTCATCACGATGTGAAAGGTGAAGTATCAAGTAAATAAATTTAGGATGCAGCTTGGCCAGGTAGGCCAAGCTGCTCTTTTTAGAGGCTGAACGAATGAAACAAACTAAGAAAATCCGTGTGGCGGTTTTATTTGGCGGACGCTCAACTGAGCATGAGGTTTCATTACGTTCAGCGACTAATGTGATTCAACATATTGATATGACACATTTTGATATTGTCCCCGTTGGTATTGATAAACAAGGTTCGTGGTTTTTGGGGCAGGATGTATTTACCAAAAGTGTTGCGCAGCAATCCGTTCCTCAACTGACTCAGAATAATCAAACGTGGTTTACGCCAGAATGGGTAGGTAAGTCGGTCACTCAAACGGATGCTAATGAATTAGAAGAAAAAATGTTCGATGTGGTCTTTCCAGTTGTGCACGGCACTTTTTGTGAAGATGGTACGTTACAGGGATTATTAGAATTAGCTGATCTTCCTTATGTTGGCTGTGGTGTATTAGCCTCTTCTATTGGAATGGATAAAGATGTTTCTAAACGCTTAGCCGGTTTGGCGGGTGTCAATGTTGCCCCTTATTTGGTCATCAAGCACGGACAGTGGTTAAACCAGTCTAGTGATTGGATTAAAAAAGTAACGGATACTATTTCTTACCCAGCGTTTGTTAAACCTGCGAATGCAGGCTCTAGTATTGGTATCACCAAAGTAAAATCAGAACAGCAATTAGCCGCAGCGATTGATGAAGCGTTTAAATTCGATACTAAAATTTTGATCGAAAAAGCATTAAACGTCCAGGAACTAGAGTTGGCGGTGTTAGAATCGTTAGAGCCAGGTGCTGATCCCATCGTCAGTGTTGTCGGTGAAATTAGACCTAGCCATGAATTTTATTCTTACGATGCTAAATATGTCGATGATAATGGCGCACAGTTATTTATTCCCGCCCCTGTTTCTGATGAGCTCGCAGAGCAAGCACGTCTTGTTGCTAAAAAAATATTTGCCGCATTAGAGTGTGAAGGGATGGCTAGAGTGGATCTTTTCTTAGATAAAGATACACAAACCATTTACTTTAATGAAATTAATACCATTCCAGGATTTACTAAAATTAGTATGTATCCTAAGTTGATGGAAGCAAGCGGCGTTAGTTATGCAGCGTTATTAACGCATTTGATTCAATTAGCCATAGCGCGCCATGAAGCAAAAAATAAATTAATAAGAAGTCATATAGCGTAAGAGTGTAGCCTGGATGGAGCGAAGCGGAATCCGGG
>JBAQCP010000083.1:0-4725 GCA_049294295.1 Gammaproteobacteria bacterium
AGGGATCTCCATCTTAGGGACAGCTGCCGTAGATGGGGATCCCTCGCTACGCTTGGGATGACAGTAGTGGCTCGCAATGACGGCAGTTACCAGTTACCATCCAGGCTACAATCAGTGGAGTACAACCATAAGGATATCTGCATGACGATTATCATAGGTATCGACCCCGGCTCAAGGCGCACCGGCTACGGCGTGATCCGCCTAGAAGGCAATCGTCACATCTACATTGCTAGCGGCCACCTCGATGTCTCTATGTATGATTTCAACGACCGTTTACGCAATATCTACCTAGGCTTACAAAAAGTATTAGAACTATACAAACCCCAAGAAGCAGCCATTGAGCAAGTATTTATGCACGAAAACCCAGGATCAGCTTTAAAGCTGGGCCAGGCAAGAGGCGCCGCGATTGTCGCCCTAGATATGCCCATCAGCGAATATTCTGCCAGACAAGTAAAGCAATCTGTCGTTGGCAAAGGCGCTGCGAAAAAAGAACAAGTGCAATACATGGTTCAACGATTATTAAATATTTCTGGTGCCTTGCAGGCAGATGCTGCAGACGCATTAGCTATCGCACTATGCCATGCGCATACGCGCAACTTACGTAAACTCGGCGTCATTTAAAGAGGTTCATCATGATAGGGCAGATACGCGGCATTATTTTAGAAAAACAACCACCACAATTATTGGTGGATGTGCACGGCGTGGGTTATGAAATAGATGCACCCATGAGCACGTTTTATCATTTGCCTGACGTCGGACAAGAAACCATTCTATTTACCCATTTTGTTGTGCGTGAAGATGCGCAACATTTATATGGTTTTTATTCACGTGATGAACGCACCTTGTTCCGCACGTTATTAAAAGTAAACGGGGTCGGTCCACGATTAGCCTTGACCATTTTATCAAGCACATCGCCTGAAGAATTTGTGCGTTGCGTTTTAAATAACGATACAGCTAGCCTCGTTCGTGTTCCCGGTATCGGCAAAAAAACCGCCGAACGTTTAATCATAGAAATGCGCGATAAACTATCTGATTGGTATGCAGGCACACCGGTTGAAGGTAAAGAATTTATTAAGCAAGACAATCATCCGCGCCATCAAATGTTGCAAGATGCTATTTCTGCCTTGGTATCGCTTGGTTATAAACCACAAGAAGCGAATCGCATGGTCACTAAGATTGATGATGGAGCCGCCACCAGCGAAGAATTAATCCGTCGTGCATTAAGGGAGATGGCATCATGATGGTCAGTGATAGAATCATAAGCCCCGAACAACAAGACACCGATCCCGTTGATCGTGCCTTACGGCCTAAGCAGTTACAAGATTACATTGGCCAACCTTCCGTGCGTGAGCAGATGGATATTTTTATTCAAGCGGCTAAAACTCGCGGCGAAGCATTAGATCATGTATTGATTTTTGGCCCACCAGGATTAGGTAAGACGACACTGGCAAATATCATTGCCAACGAAATGGGCGTGAGTTTAAAACAAACATCAGGCCCTGTATTAGAACGAGCAGGCGATGTCGCAGCTTTGTTAACAAATTTACAAGCAGGCGATGTATTGTTTATTGATGAGATACATCGTTTAAGTCCAGTGGTGGAAGAAATTCTTTACCCTGCCATGGAAGACTATCAAATTGATATCATGATAGGAGAGGGGCCGTCTGCGCGTTCTATTAAGCTAGATTTGCCTGCTTTTACGTTAATTGGTGCAACCACTCGTGCAGGATTGTTAACCTCCCCATTGCGCGATCGATTTGGTATTGTGCAACGTCTTGAGTTTTACCAAACGCCGGCCTTAACCCACATCGTCATGCGTTCTGCGCATATTTTAAATCTAGCCATCGATCAAGCAGGCGGCGAAGAGATTGCAAAACGGTCGCGTGGTACCCCGCGTATTGCGAATCGTTTATTACGCCGTGTACGTGATTATGCTGAAGTCAAAGCGAATGGCCATATTACACAAGACATCGTGAAAGCGGCCTTAGACTTTTTAAAAGTCGATAGCCAAGGGTTTGATGTGATGGACAGAAAATTATTATTAGCCTTAATCGAAAAATTTAATGGCGGCCCTGTAGGCTTAGATACCTTGGCTGCTTTCATCAATGAAGAAAAAGGCACGATTGAAGATGTCATTGAACCTTTTTTAATTCAGCAAGGCTTTATATTGCGTACCCCTAGAGGCCGCATTGCTAGTATGGAAGCTTACCTGCACTTTGGCTTAATTGCCCCCGATCGTTTGGCGGAATTTCAAAATGAATGAGTACATATATCCTACCCGTATTCATATCGAAGACACCGATTTTGCGGGCATTGTTTACCATAGTAATTACTTAAAATTTATGGAGCGCGCACGCTCTGAATGGTTTGAGGAATTAGGCTTTGGTATAACCTGGCAGCGCGAACAACACCTGTATTTTCCTATTCATTCTATCAACATGCAGTTTTTGATCCCAGGGCGTGTGCATGAGAAGATAGAAGTTGTTAGTAAAATCATAGCGATAGGCCGAGCGAGTTTTACTTTTTCCCAATATTTGCGCTTCGCGCTGTCACCCGATAAGATATTATGCAGGGCAGAGGTGAAACTTGCCTGTGTAAATGATGACATGCGCCCACGGGCATTACCTGAAATACCTATGTTAGAAAATATCCGGAGAACGTTAACGTGAATTATGATGCGAGCTTACTGAATTACTTTTTAAATGCTAGTTTAGTGGTGAAATGCGTGATGTTGCTATTAGCAACGGCATCGGTATTTTCCTGGACTTACATTCTACAGCGTTCAATTTTCTTAAAAGATGTGAATAAAGCATCTAATCAATTTGAAAAAGCATTCTGGTCGGGTGAAGACATTGCTAAATTATATACAGCCAGCAGTCGTAATAGCCATGCCCTAACAGGTGTTGAAGCGGTGTTTTACGCGGGCTTTAAAGAATTCTTACGTTTCCGTAAACAACCAAACGCTAGCATCAATTTAGTCATGGATAACACCAAGCGTGCCATGCGTGCTTCGCAAATGCGTGAACAAGATAAATTAGAAACCCATTTACCTTTCTTAGCGATTGTTGGTTCTACCGGTCCTTATGTTGGTTTATTCGGTACCGTGTGGGGCATCATGCAAGCGTTCCGTGCACTTGCGAACGTACAGCAAGCAACGATTGCAATGGTGGCACCTGGTATTGCAGAAGCCTTGATTGCAACCGCGTTAGGTTTGTTTGCCGCTATCCCTGCGGTTATTTTTTACAATCGTTTTGTGACCGATATTGGCCGCTTAATGAACCGCTTTGGTGCCTTCGAAGAAGAATTTACCAATATCTTGATTCGTCAATCACAAGCGCAAGCATCTCAACCGACTTCTACCATAGAAGAAGTAACGGAGTAACTCATGGCTCATCTTCACCAACCAGGTTCAAGAAAACCCATGTCTGACATCAATGTGGTGCCTTTTATTGATGTTATGTTGGTGCTTTTAGTGATTTTCATGATTACCACACCTTTATTGACTCAAGGTGTCAAGGTGGATTTACCTAAAACGGCTGCCAAAGCGATAGATGACAAACAAAAAGAACCGATTATTGTGACTGTTGATGCGGAAGGTAATTACTTCTTAAATATTGCTGAAAAACCAAGCCAGGCGATTACTGCCCGTACCTTAGGCACCATCGTGACTGAGCAATTGTCAGCAGCGGCAGGAGATGCTGAACAGCGTCCTGTTTTAGTGCGCGGTGATAAAAATGCAAATTATGGAAAAGTCGTGGAAGCGATGGTGTTATTGCAACAGGCAGGTGCAAAAGGCGTGGGTTTAATCACCCAACCAGGTTCAGACGATAAAAAAGCTAGTTGATTCTTATGGCCGCTCCCGTTAATAGAAAATATTTTATTATCTCAGCAGTCACCCATGTTGTCGTGCTGCTGATTTTTATTTTAAGTTTTGATTTTTCAGCGCCGCTGGCGGTGTTTGAAAATACAGATAAGCACGATGTGATTAGTGCGGTTGTTTTAGGTGATACTGAAAAAAGCAAAATGATTTTGGATACACCTAAACCAAAACCAGTACCGCCGCCAGTCAAAGAAATAGTAAAAGAAGAACCTGCGCCGCCAGCACCTGCTATTACAAAATCAGCTCCGCCAGAACCTGATGTAATTGCTTTAAAAGCAGCAGAGAAAAAGAAATTAGCTGATCAAAAAGCCCTAGAAGACAAAAAACGCCGAGAAATGTTCGGCAAAGATTTATTAGCAGATATTAAAAAAGTCAGTGATACGAAAAAAGAAACCAAGCAAAAAGAATTAAAAAAAGACTTTCAGAAATTATTAAAAGCGCAAGCAGAGCAATCATTGCGCCAACAATTGCTGAATGAAGATATTAAAATTGATGGCAAGCAAGCGCGTTTTGCGCAAGGTGAAGTGAATAAATATAAAGCGTTAATTTTGCAATCGATTAGCGAGCATTGGGTTGTGCCCATGCAAGCAAATCGTAAATTAACTTGCGAGTTAATGATTAGAGTCGCACCTGGTGGTACTGTGCTTGATGTGCAAGTGACAAAATCTAGCGGTGATGTGTCCTTAGATCGTTCGGCAAAAGCGGCTGTATTAAAATCATCGCCGTTACCCGTACCAAAAGATGGAAGTGCATTTGAACCATTTAGACAGTTTGCATTAAAAGTAAAACCAGAAAATGTATTAACGAATAATGCGTTGTAGATCCATTGTCATTCCGAGTCACCC
>JBAQCP010000084.1:0-1900 GCA_049294295.1 Gammaproteobacteria bacterium
TATGTCAAAGGTGAGTAGGCCGATAGATCTTCCCCATCGGCCGCTCTTAAAACCGGACGTGAACCTCTCGATTCATACGGCTTCCGTTAGACAAACGCTTGTGTTACACCTTGCCTCCAATGTACAAATAGTCGCGGTTCTCTCCGTGCCATATTTTCTATAAATTTATTTGCTTCCGTTTTGCGACCTTTTAACTTTTTGTACTTCTTCATAGCCCAAGCAACCAATGTCATATTAAAATGATTCCACACCGGATATATTGCGGAGCGATAATATGCCCCATAATAATTCAGCCAGCCTTGCAGCACAGGATTGTATCCCTCTGCTATCTCCTCTAAGCTGAGATCTGACCTGTTGCGCCAGTTTAATTTCCTCGTCTTCTTCCGCATCGCTTTTAGAGAGGCTCGACTTACCGCAGGTGAGAAATTCAGAAATATACTTCCATCTTTCTTCTTTGCGCGCCTTCCTCGAAAAGTGTAACCTAGAAAATCAAAGCTCGTTTTCGCGTGCTTATCCTTTCTACTTCCGTCTTTGCAGTACACAATACGTGTTTTATCAGGATGAAGCTCTAATCCACAATCTTCAAAACGTAATCGCAAGTCATTCAACAATTGTTGCGCTTGTTCTTCCGTTTTACAATGAATCAAACCATCATCTGCATATCGACACCACGGCTTATCTGAATGATGCTTCTGCATCCACAAATCAAACGCATAATGCAAAAATAAATTACTTAACACTGGACTGATTACTCCGCCTTGAGGAGTGCCACGATCTCTCGCAACTATCTCATCTTTGCTTATTTGCAACGGGGCTTTTAACCAGCGCTCAATGTACAACACAACCCATTTACATTCAGTGTGCTTGTGGACTGCTTTCATCAGCAATTCGTGCGGTATATTATCGAACAGTCCTTTAATGTCATATTCCAACACCCAGTCATAACGCCAACAGCGTTCACGGGTGATGCCTATTGCATCTAAAGCAGATTTGTTAGGTCGATATCCGTAAGAATCAGGTAGAAAATGTGGCTCTACTTCAGGCTCAAACATCGATCTTACCACTTGCTGAGCTATTCGATCTGCTACTGTCGGTATACCAAGTATGCGAAATCCTCCCGATTTCTTTGGAATCGGTACGGCCATCACTGGTGGCGGGAAATAACTGCCCGATGACATCCGATTCCATAACTTGTACGTATTGTCTTTTAAATTCTGCTCAAACTCTTCTAGCGATTGACGATCAACACCAGCCGCTCCAGCATTTGCTTTCACATGTTTAAATGCGTCAACGAATAACTGTTTCGGTATATCAAATGGTTTCGTCATCTTTAACATTTCCTCCTGATTACTCAGTTGAATATTACCTTTGACTATCTAACGTAGCTCCTTCGCTCCACAACCATTACAGTTGCTTCATCACTACTACAAGCTACTCCGTAACAGTGCCTTGCATTGGTACTCTCATCCTTATGGTTTCAGCCATTTGGATTTCTCCCTTTCCATCAAGACGACTGCTTCCCGCAGTTCCGTAGAAAAGCCTGAATCAGACTCACGCCACCTTTACACCGGACACCGCTTACACAACTTTCAGATTGCCTGTAAACTTATCCCGGGATGTATCCAAGACCCCAGTTTTGATGTCTTCTTGGTCTTACGATGCTTCAACAGTGGTTCAGGGTTATTCGTCTTTCTGATTCTCACCTGCCAGATAAAAATCTGACTTTTCACTTAACGCTCACGACCATGGCTCTTTACCATAGCCGCTTAAGCTAGTTTGAAGCCTGTTTCTGATAACCGACTTCGATGGGCCTACCATCATCTTTTCATACAGCTTTACAACTCCATTCCGTTTCCGTACAAAATGGTTTGTGTGCCTGCGGCACACTGAATACTTGACC
>JBAQCP010000085.1:0-15129 GCA_049294295.1 Gammaproteobacteria bacterium
ATATAGAAGTGTTTTACAATCGACAGCGCAAGCATTCATACCTTGGATACAAAGCGCCTGAGCAGTATGAAAAAATAGCGTCAGGGTTTTAGAAATGTGTGTCTACTAAACTCAAGGCAGATCAATACCAGCACGATTCAAGCAAATAAACTCAGCATATTAAGTAATTCAATTAACTATATACATAATCATATAGCCAAATGCCTTTCAATCGCTGCAATAACCTTTTTAGGGGCTTATCTTTCCTATATTTATTATATTTACATTCCGCTGCAACTTGTTGCTACTAGAGGATTTTCGCAATCAATAGCATTCAGTATAAATGCTATTTCACTATGTTTGGTAGTAGCATTGATTCCTATTTTTGGTAAATTATCCGACTACTACAATAGGATTTTATTATTAAAAATTGTTTGCTTTTCTATTTTAATCTTAGCGCTCCCATTTTTTTGGTACGCATCTTTCGGCAGTCCAAGTCAGATATTAATAATAAGCCTGATAATATCAATCCCAGCATCATGCTTTTTTTCTCTTTATCCCGTTCTTATAACGCAAAGCTTTCCCTCAAAAATTCGCTGCACTACTGCTTCACTAATCTATCAAATAATAGTAAGCATCGAAATGGGAACCCTTCCTTTATTGTTAAGCTTTATTATTAAAACCACCCACATCCCCTATGCTCCTGGCTATTTTTTAATAATAGCTGCTTTAATAGGGCTTACTGGCTTAATATTTTTTAATCGGCATAAAGGATAAATAAAATGAAAGTGCTCATAGTAGACGCCAGTATTAGCGGTTGATCCATAGCCATTGACCTTGAAAAAATTGGCATTTACCCTAGAGTTATAGAGAAATATCCACACCTGCGAACTGAAGACACAGGCATTGCACTACCTTTGAACGTGGTGGAATTGCTGCTTCATCTATCCCCCGCTCCTGAATCTACATCATAACCATCACCTGCATTTAAAAATGAGATAGCTCCTGCCAACATTGCAGCATTAAAATTGATTAAACCTATTAAAAAATTTGTAAATTTTCAACGTGATGTATATGGTGTGTATCGTTGCATAGACATTAATGTGTATGGTGTGTATACTGAATGAACAGTAGAGAAATTATTAGATTACTTGAAGAAGATGGATGGGCTAAACATACTCAAAAAGGCAGCCACTGTCAGTATAAACATCCAGTTAAAAAAGGTAAGGTTACGGTGCCTCATCCAAAAAAAGATTTACCGAAAAAAACGGTAGCAAGTATTTTGAAACAAGCAGGGCTAATGAGGAGTTAATTTATGCAATATCCAATTTTCATTCATAAAGATGAAAACAGTGTATATGGCGTTATTGTTCCTGATCTTCCTGGATGTTATTCAATGGGAGATACAATTGAAGATGCGATGATTAATGCTCGTGAAGCAATTGAATGTCATATTGAAGGATTGCTTCTTGATAATGAATCTATTCCTCTTAAAAAACCAATCGATATTCACATGGACGATCCCGATTTTAAAGAGGGTGTATTAGCCATAGTAGAAATTGATTTTTCTAAAATCTCAGGCAAAACCACAAGGATTAATGTCAGCTTACCTGTGCGGTTTTTAAAGCAAATTGATGAATATGCGCAGCAGCATGGTGGAAATAGGTCAGGCTTTTTAGTCGATGCTGCAATGAGCTATATGTCAGAACATCGCAAAGAATCAGACCAAGCTGCCCGCTGAAGTAGCGTAGCACGCATGAATGCCGGACTTTTTGTTTGATTGTAGGCAGAGAGCACCGCTCATGCGGGCTACTCGTTAATCTCTTCCACCTACTTCACAAAACCACAAATCTGTCTTGGACATAAAAGCTCGGCATCACAACGCCTAGTTTTTTTGATGGTCAAGATAGGCCAAGCGCATTTTGGACAGTCTTGCGCAATAGGCTCATTCAAAAATGTGGATTTGTCAGGCGTCTACGGGAGCAAGAGAAGAAACACGTAAACGCCCAATATTATGAAGATATTTTATTAATCGGAATTTTTATATACTGTGTTTGGCTAATATCAAATGCCCCCAATTTTCCAGCACGTAAATTAACTTGGATTGATGGAAGTAATAATTTCGGCACTGGCTTATTAAAATCCTTCTTATTGCGAGCAGCAATAAATTCTTTTTCTGTTACAGAGTCATTAATCATAGAATTATTTTTCTTTTGCTCTGCAACGGTTGACACCCATGCTGGGTGCTGTCCGTCGGGTGGATAATCGTGACAAGTATAAATACGTGTTTGATCAGGGAGCGCAAGAATTTTTTTAATTGAGCGATATAGAGTTTCTGCATTGCCCCCAGGAAAATCGGTACGCGCAGTGCCAACATATGGCATGAATATTGTGTCCCCAACAAAAACTGCATCATTAATATAATAGCTCACGCCATCAGGCGTATGCCCTGGCGTGTGAATTACTTTGACGTTTAAATTCCCTATTTTAAACTGTGTGCCATCAGGAAATAAAACATCAAATTGAGATCCATCTGATGGGGTGTCCGAACCCGTATTAAAAATTGGAATCCAGTATGACAACACTTTTTTTATGTTTTCACCGATACCGATTTTACCACCCAATATATCTTTTAAATAACTTGCAGCAGTTAAATGATCGGCATGCACATGCGTATCAAGAATCCACTCAACCTGTAAGTTCATTTTTTTTATATAATCGATTACTCTATCCGCGGATTGAGAGGAAAGTCGTCCGGAATACAAATCAAAATCGTGTACCGAGTCAATGATTGCACAGTGCTGAGTCTCTGGGTCACTAACAACATAGGTGACTGTTGATGTATTCGGATCAAAAAAAGATTCAATTTGCATAATATACCTTTTAATATATGAATAAGATCAATTCAGATTTTTTTCTGGTTCCAAGGCATTTTACCCATCAAAATTGCCAATCCACAGCTACCTGTGATACCAGCAAATAGGAGGCCAGCACCAAAAAATGCTGATAAAAATAGAAATCCGGGATGAATCAAATAACCGAGAATAACTCCGATTAGTACGCCGCTTCCTATAGTAATTTGGACCTGTCGTTCACTCGATACAAATGCTCCTCCTGATTTTTCGACGCCAAAACCTGCTTTTTCCCAAGCTGTAATGCCGCCTTCGAGGTTATAAACATCGATATTTGGATTGCTAAGGAGTAACTTTTCGCATGCTACCGCACCGCGCCTGCCAGTGTGACAATGAATAATAAGCTTTCTGCTACTAAGCTCAGGAAGTTTATCATTTTGGATAGTGCCGACAGGGATCAGTTTTGCACCTGCAATATGTATTGCCGCATACTCTCCTGGTTCACGCACATCGACTATGATGGCTTCGTTTTTACTAACCCATTCTTTCGCTGTTTTAGCATCTACTGATTTAATCTCTGGCATAAGTTTTATCTCCCTAAAACTTCATGAATAGAAATTTCTAACCCTTTTGGCCCAACCAAATTACAATCCGGATCAATAATTCGTATCGTAATCAACATATTTTGTCGCTCAAAATAAAAATTAGGGAACTGTTCCGATTTGACTTTGCTCAAAATTCAAAACTGATTTACGTTTATGCCCTTGCTCGGATTCCTGTTTTTCTATCCAGGCTGCACTGGCATCTTTTCCACAGAAATCAGTGAGCTTTATTTTGTTACATTTTCCATCATGAGCATTAATGAATTTAGTTATATTATATACTTTGGCATTAACAATGATCCAACAATCCCTAGCTATATTATGCATTTGTACCTCTTTAAATGAGATAAGCTTTTCTGATGCAAAAGTTTGTTGCCATGCTAATAAGCAAAACAAAAATAACTTATAGCTTATTCTCATAATAATCCCTCCAAATTGATATCTTGACTTTGAATACCACGAGACACCAACATTGCTTTTAGATTTTTCTGAAACAAAGGATGTCCACAAATGCGAACCTTATCAATACTTCTTATATCAAATGATTTACTGCTAAATTCAGCAATAAATTAAATTCCTGTACCGATATAAGGCTCCCAAGAGAAATTGGCGTTCGAGCGCATGCAATCATCAAGCTCATCTCCAAAAAACATGTTATTCGCTGAGCTGTCACAACAAATAAAATGTATTTTTTTGCGAAATGAAGGAGGAAAGGAGCGAATTGCCGCGAGGAATATTGCAGCACCTACCCCATATGCAATCCACAACTGATTCTCATCCAGCTTCCAAAACAACGTCCCAAATGGCGCTAAAATTTGTACCGGAGAAGGAAGTAAAATATCATCCAACCGGTTAGTGTCTCTTCCTCGTGCTTTGATGAAAAGTTCAATATAGGGATCAGATGGCTTTGAGACAATTGTAAAGGGGTGCCAGAGGCCGGAAAAATCATGATAAGTAAATTTAAGATAGATGAATTGACCAGGATCAAATTGAAAATGCTGGGATGCTTCTTGATTGGAGTAGGGTTGAAGCTGAAGGAGAAACAGTTTTGGACGTACCTCTGTAATCCTCGTAATTAGGTACTTTTTGCCCCAAAAAGAAAACCCAGGAAGAATGACAGCTAGTAATAAAGCGATGATTCCCAACGAAACAACTAATGCAAATATTATCCATTCACTATAAGTACTTGGCTCAAATAGCAAAAAGGTATGAATTAGTGCTGTAATGAGACATACGAAGACTAAAAGATGAATAAAACGCCATCGTCTATACGGTATTTGAACACGGTAAAAAGCAAAAGGCATAGCTAGAACAACGCCTAAAAACGTTATCCAACCCGATAGCAGCGCAACATCTCTCCAGTCAAATAGCAATTCAAAATGATACCTGAAACTCCAGATCACTTGAGCTAAATGAAGAACCATGGATATCACGCTCAATAAAGCGATTAAGTGATGCCAATGCAATTGACGCTTCAGACCACTAAATATCCAGTTTAAAAGCGGAAGTCGAATAGATAAATAAAATGATGCTACAAGCAAGATAAGTGCCAGCCATCCACTCAAGATACTCATATCATTTATACTTTCCATAGTTATCTACGCTATTATTATAGCTTCGAAAATAGGGTTCTGGATTTTGTCGGAGCGAGCTGACTGTTCTCTCACCCAGAACCAGAAATAGTATTCGTAATTTTATCATTATTTCTAATTTAAGCCAATTAGCACCTTATCATGCAGGAGCACTCAAGGGTGATTTTTGGTTTCTCTACTTCCCTCAATAATGCGATTGATCTACCTTCAAATGTGATCTTCTGTGTCTGCCAAAGCATCTTTCTTTGATTTATGAATGGTTTTATCTTTATGGTGGGCAGGACTATATATGGTGTAAATTTTTAGTTTTTTATCAGAAGATGCATTGATTATATTATGCTTTGTTCCTGCAGGAATAATAATGGCAGAACCAGCAATTAATGCATGTTCTTTTCCATCTATGATAGCTTTTCCTTCGCCTTCTTCAATCCGTATAAATTGATCAACTATTTCATGAGTCTCTATCCCTATCTCTTCGTTTGCCTGCAAGCTCATTACAACAAGCTGGCTATGTTGAGCTGTGAATAAAACCTCACGAAAATATTCATTTTGTAGCGTCTTTTTTTCAATATCAACAAGGTAGGCTGGCATATTTACTCCATTATTGTTAATTTAATATAGCATATTAAAAATAATATAAAGTAGCATATAGCCCCGCATTGCATGGGGGCTACTCGTTAATCTCTTCTACCTGTTTCACAAAACCACAGGTCTGTCTTGGGCATAAAAGCTCGGTGCCGCGACGCTTGGTTTTTTTGATGGTCAAGATAGGCCAAGCACATTTTGGGCAGTCTTGTGCGATAGGTTCGTTCCACAATGCGTATTTGCAATCTGGGTAACGTGAGCAAGAGAAGAAAACGCGGCCACGCCTGGATAGACGTTTGACGATTTTGCCTTCTTTACATTCAGGACAGTCAACACCCGTTTCTGCAGGCTTATTTAATGACTCAATATGCTTACATTTAGGGTAACTGCCGCAACCAATGAATTTGCCATAAGGACCGTGTTTTATTTTCAATTCACCACCACAATCAGGGCATGAACGACCTTCGATTAATTCTGCATCTTGTGATGCTTCTGCAGGCTGCTCAGTCATCGCACGCGTATAGCTGCACTCTGGATAACCCGTACAACCAATGAAACGATCACGCTTGCCTAAACGAATGGACAAAGGCTTGCCGCATTCTGGACATTTTTCATCAATAACTTCTTGCGTCACATCTTGCTTTTTAACCGTTTGCCCGATGGTATCAATTTGATGCTTGAACGGATCCCAGAAAGCCTCTAATAACGGTATCCATTCTTTTTCACCACGAGACACATCATCTAGCTCGTCTTCTAAGCCCGCTGTAAAGCCGTAATCAACATAACGAGTGAAATATTGTGTGAGGAATTTACTAACAACACGACCAATATCAGTCGGTCTAAATCGTTTATTTTCCAATACCACATAAGTACGCGTTTGCAAGGTATGCACAATCGCAGCATACGTTGATGGACGACCAATGCCATGCTCTTCTAATGCTTTAATCAAGGTTGCTTCAGAATAGCGTGGTGGCGGCTCAGTAAAATGCTGGTTGCAAGCAAGATCGGTTAACGTCACTTCATCGCCTTTTTCTAAATGAGGCAATAAATGTTCGTCACCTAACTCTTCTACGCTATCATCAGAACCTTCTTGATAAACACGCATATAACCAGGATCAACCACAACGGATCCGGTTGAACGGAACGTATGCTTGTCTGTTGCACTCATGTCTAAGGTTAAGGTATCAATTGTTGCTGATATCATTTGCGACGAAACGGTACGCTTCCAAATTAAATCGTATAACTTAAATTGCTCTGGTGTTAAATATTTGCTAACGGAGTCTGGCGTACGCATAGCCGATGTTGGGCGAATGGCTTCATGCGCCTCTTGGGCATTCTTAGCTTTAGTTTTATAGGTACGCGGCTCGTCAGGTAAGTTTTCTTTACCATAACGCTCAACGATTAAATCACGCAATTCAGCTATTGCATCCTGTGCCAAGTTAACCGAGTCAGTACGCATATAAGTAATTAAACCAGCTGACCCTGAATCCAATTCCATACCTTCATACAACTGCTGAGCTAGCTTCATGGTACGCTGAACAGCAAAGCCTAACTTTCTAGCAGCTTCTTGTTGCAAAGTGGAGGTAATAAAAGGCGCAGTCGGATGACGTTTACGCTGCTTCTTTTCAACTTTAGAAACAACTAACTTACCTTTTGCGGCTTTCGTTAAGACTGCTTTAGCATCTTCTGCCTGTTTTTCATTGGTAATCGAGAATTGCTCTTGCTTTTCACCATTAAAATGCGTTAAACGGCCAGTGAAAGATTTTTTTGCTGCCTCTAATGCTGCGCTAATATCCCAATATTCTTGGCTAATGAATTTTTCAATGTCATCTTCACGCTCAACGATCATACGTAATGCGGGGCTTTGCACGCGACCTGCGGAAAGACCGTAGCGAATTTTCTTCCACAGCATAGGCGATAAGTTAAAGCCGACTAAATAATCTAATGCTCGACGCGCTTGCTGCGCATTCACTAAGTCCATGGAAATTTCACGAGGCGCAGCAATGGCTGCTTGAATCGCCGATTTCGTGATTTCGTGGAAAGCAACGCGATGCACTGGCTTCTTACCCAGCGCTTTCTTTTCTTTTAAAATACAATAGATATGCCAAGAGATGGCCTCGCCTTCTCTATCAGGGTCAGTTGCGAGATAAAGGGTATCAGCCTTTTTCATGGCACTAACCATTGCAGCAACATGCTTTTCATTTTTAGCAATGAGCTCGTAGCGCATAGCAAAATGGTTAGCAGGATCTACCGCACCCTCTTTAGGCAGTAAATCACGCACGTGTCCGTAGGAAGCCATGATTTCGTAATCGGCGCCCAAATACTTCTTAATTGTTTTCGCCTTAGCGGGCGACTCCACAATCACAAGATGAGTCATAAAGACCTAGTTTCCTTAGTTGTTAAGATTCAAACTATAGACGCAAATCAAAAATATTGCACAACATTAATGCAATATGTTACTTGCTTCTGCCAACATCATATCTTGCAACAATGATAACGCCACTTTTTTATCTGGCTGATTAAATAGTGCTAATATCACCACCCATTTAATTCGACCCAACCCTAACTCTTGCGCTTCTAATGCCATTAATCTATCGATCACAACTTCACGAGTACTTGGATCTAAGATGTTAAGTTGTTCTAAATACAGCAGAAAGCCGCGCGCTTCAACATTTAAGTAGCTACTTTCTTCTGGTGAATAATGACGTATACCGTGAACGGTTGGGCCATTTTCTGCTAATTCCTGAACGCGGGTTAGTCCATCTAACCAATCTAGTGCTCGGCCAATTTCATTACGATGAAAGCCAACTTGCTCTAATTCAAGAGCAACCGCCTGGGAGTCTGCGCTGAGCGCAACACTGCCATCCATATAATTTTCAAAGAGATACATTAATATTTCAAACATCTTTAAGCTTACCACCTTCACTGATAACGAGTAGAACGGATATAGCCGCCGGGTATTGATTGAACACACCCTTGTAATTCTAATGCTAAGAGAATGGATGAAACTTCGGCCAACGTCAATCCACTGCGTAATACTATCATATCGAGTGACGTCATTTCATACCCTACTGTTAATAATAGTTCTTTTTCAGAAACAGATAAATTATTAAATAAATCATTATGTTGGTTAGCCTTTAGCTCGGCAGCTGCTTGAGAGAGCATATTTAGCTCTTCCAGGATGTCTTTTGCTCCTTCTACCAATTTTGCTCCCTGTCGGATTAAATAATGGCAGCCTTTTGCCATGGTTTGATGAATAGAGCCGGGGATGGCGAATACTTCCCGGCCTTGCTCAAGAGCGAGTTTAGCGGTGATCAACGAACCACTTTTGATAGCGGCCTCTACGACCAACACACCGACACTTAGTCCGCTGATAATTCGGTTTCGGCGAGGAAAGTTATACGCTTGGGGTGTTGTATCAAGCGGAAATTCAGAAATGATTGCCCCACCTTTTGCTAATATATCGTTAGCCAATCGTCTGTGTGAAGCAGGATAGAGATGCTTAAGACCTGTTCCCATCACCGCAATAGTCGGACTATTTGCCGCTAATGCGCCTTTGTGAGCTGCGCCGTCAATACCTAAAGCTAAGCCGCTAGTAATGGTCAAACCACTGGATGATAAATAATTTGAAAATTGATAAGCATTTTCAAGGCCGGTGACACTGGCACTACGAGAACCGACAACGGCTAATTGGATATTAGATAAGATCGTTGGGTTACCTTGTATATATAAGACTAACGGTGGTGTGTGGATTTCTTTTAATAGTGGGGGATAGATGGGGTGATTGTAATGAACAATTGTATTACCTGGCATCTCTGCCCAGGCAAGGTCTTGCTCTACCTGTTGCCAGTTAGGGTGTCTTGCGAGAGTGATGATGCTTTCTGGGATGCCTTGCGCACGCAGCTCTTCAGGAGTGGATTGGAATAAGGTGGAGATATCTTTTATTTTTGTTAAACATTGCAGAATAGTTTGTGGCCCTATTTGAGGGAGATGGAGGGCGGCTAGCCAGAAAGATAATGGGTTGCTGGTCATGATGGGTACTCTTGGTTGGGTAGAAAAGTTGTCATACCCGCGAAGGCGGGTATCCATCCTCAAACAACCCGTTAGCTAAATTTAACCATTGAAGAGTATGATGGATGGATACCCGCCTTCGCGGGTATGACAGTTTTTTTAATTGAAAATTAAATTTTTTGCAGGTGTTGGAGCAGACATTGGGGAAGGTATTAAAGCTGTCTTTCTAATTCATCTAATAACATAGCGGCGATATTAATATCGGTTTCTGCTTGTATCTCACGTATGCCGGTAGGACTGGTAACATTGATTTCTGTCAAGTAATCACCAATCACATCAAGACCAACAAAAAACAAACCACGCTCTTTTAATGTTGGACCCACTTGATCCGCTATCCATTGATCTTTCTCGGTGAGTGGTTGCACACGACCTTTAGCACCAACGGCTAAGTTACCACGCCAATCTCGGCCTTGTGGCACACGAGCTAATGCGTAAGGAACAGGGGAGCCGCCTACCATCAAAATACGTTTATCCCCATATTGAATCTCAGGTATAAATCGTTGCGCCATAATATAGCGCTTCTCATTATCGGTTAATAGCTCAAAAATAGCGTTTGCATTGACATCACCTGCTTGTAGTCGAAAAACAGATGCGCCACCCATGCTATCTAAGGGCTTACAAACAATATCACCGTGCTCTTGCCAAAATGCATGCAGTTTTTCTGCTGACTGAGTCACTAAATTAGGTGGGCAACATTGTGGAAAAAACGTAGTAAACATTTTCTCATTTGCATCACGCAGAGCTTGTGGGCTATTTGCAACAATCACGCCTCGCTGTTCCGCATGCTCCAAGATATATGTTGTATAAATATATTCTTGGTTAAACGGCGGATCTTTACGCATTAAAATAATATCAAGATCCATTAACGGGATTGTAAGACTACCTGTCAATTCGGCCCATTTATTTTCATTGCTAGACAGTGCAAGCCCTCTTGCTTCGCCGTAAGGAATACCATCGCGAATAAATAAATTCGCTTGCTCGAAATAATAAATTTCGTAACCACGCGCTTCCGCTTCCCACAACATTGCCAAGGTACTATCTTTTTTGTAGTTAATACCTTGAATATTATCCATCACCACGCCAAGCTTTATCATTTGTTGGTTTCATCCTTGATTTCACGTGCTGCAGCTAACATACTTAATTGCGCGACGATGCCGTAAATATAAAAACGATTTTGACAAGCACCGGGCGCTGCTTCTTTATTTGGATTATTACATGTTGTGTTAAATGGTAACGGCTCAAATTTCATGCCAGGCGCATTGAGATTTTCATCTACTCCTCGGTCTTGATGAACACGATAAAAACCACCAGCCACTGTATCACCCCACAAGTAAACAACCGGCTCTGCAACGGCGTGCGCCTCACCGACGGTTTCAAAGGTATAAACACCTTCTTGTATAATGACCTTGTTAACTGACTGCCCGCCTTTGATAGTGGACATACGTGTGCGCTGCTTACGATTCATTGATCTCAACTCATCCATGTTGCGCACTGTCATCACAGCCATGCCATACGTACCAGCATCGGCTTTAACAATCAAAAACGGTTGATTCTTAATACCATATTCTGCGTATTTCTTTTTGATATCTTCAAATAAATTTTCTGCATGTGTTAACAAACAATCCAAACCATCTTGCTGCATAAAATCTACTTTGCCGCATTGACGAAATAATGGCGCAATTAACCAAGGATCGATATCAACAAGCTTTGCAAATTCATCAACGACCTCTGCATAATATTGAAAATGTCCAGATTTCAACCGTTGACTCCAACCAAGCTCTGCAGGCGGAATAAGTGGATGGTTTAACTTTTGTAAAATAGCGGGAATGCCTTCTGATAAATCATTATTTAATAAAATGACATGTGGGCAGAAATCGTTAACGTACAACCTATCTTCTTTACGCAATAACGGTTCAATAACGACCATCTCTCCGGAATCTAATTTTATTTCCTGACGCTCAGTCACTTCTTCCGCTAACACACCAAAACGCACATCAAAACCACCCGCTTCTAAAATCTTTTGCAGGGTTTTAATATTCGCCCAGTAAAATAAATTACGTGTGTGACTTTCTGGTATGACTAAAATACGCTTAGCATTTGGCACCATTTTTAAAATGATTTTTTTGGCAGCGTCGACTGAAAGATTTAAAAAATCTGGATTAAGATTATTAAAACCAGCAGGAAATAAATTCATGTCGATAGGCGCTAGTTTAAAACCAGCATTGCGTAAATCAACAGAACCGTAGACGGGCGGCATGCTTAATTGCCATTGATGGCTGAACCAATCATTAATGGACTGATGCTGCGCTAGTAAATGTTTTTCTAGATGGCACAAGGGCTCGACTAGATCAGTATTCAGTTGTGGTGATTGGGAGTCCAGCATGTCGGTTTCCTGTATTTATTAACGCTAACCATTTATAAAATTTGTTTGTTGTTGCTTAAATTACTGCGCTCGCACAATGACGGCAACTAACAAGTCGTTTTTTCATGACAACTTTTCACTGTTGTCAATCGTGATAAAAACTCCTTAGCCCCCACCTCACCAACCACTCGCTGGGAATTTATCTCTTGCCCGCGCGGATCAAAAAACAATATCGTTGGCGGCGCAATCACTTGATATGCTTTTAAAATCTCAGCATCTGCTTCATTGTTATTGGTTAAATCCGCTCGCAACAAGCGATATTGTTTTAAGTTCATTTGCACATCAGACTGCTTAAAGACTTTTTCATCCATTACGAGACAAGATTCACACCAGTCAGCGTAGAAATCTAGCAATACCGGTTGGCCCTTAGCTGCTGCACTTGCCAGCTGTTGTTTGAGTGACTCTATATTTCGCACAACAGTAAACATTGAAGTCGATTGAGCTGCTTGTGGATAATTAAGCTTTAATGCATTCGTGCCACTTAAGATAACAAAAACACCCATGACGGCTGCAAACATACCAATGCCTCGATTCATATGCCGCCTGCCTATGTATTTAGGCATAGAAACATAAAAGAAAGCAGCCAAGATAAATAGCAACAAGCCCCACAACAGCATAATGGTCACCGGCATTAAAATTCGCGATAACATCCATATCGCCAATGCTAGCATACAGAAACCCATCATTTTGCGGACAGCATTCATCCAGGCACCGCTTTTTGGCAACCATTTATTCGCAGACATACCAATTAAAATAAGTGGAATACCCATTCCCAATCCGAGAGCAAACAAAGCACCCCCACCAAGGAAGACATTACCCGTCTGGCTAATATAAATAAGCACACCCATGAGCGGTGCTGTAATACAAGGTGAGACAACCAGGGTTGATAAAACACCCATGCTAAATACACCGATATAGTTTCCACCTTTGTGTCGCTGACTCCAATGAGAGACAAAATTATGCCAACGACGTGAAAAACGTAGGTCGTACCATTCAAAAAGTGAGAGCGCTAATAACAAAACAATGCCGCTCATTAATCCAATCACCCAGCCTTTTTGTAACCAGACTTGTACTGAACTGCCCATCGCTGCAGCAGCTACACCTGCCATCGCATAGGCGGTAGCCATCCCTAATACATAAGTAAACGCCAGAAAAAAAGATTTTTTGGTACCGGTTGCATGCTGGCCAACAATAATGGCCGTTAAAATGGGGATCATAGGGAGGACACAAGGCGTGAAGGCAAATAATAAACCTAACCCTAAAAAGAATAATAGCAGAACAGGATAATGTTGAGTCTGCAATGCAAGCAAAACGCCTTGCTGGTCAGTTAGCATTGAAGAGAGAGAAAAAGCTGTCTCCGGCTTTGCATTTAAAACAATGCTTACTTCTTTGTGTACGGGCGGATAACAGAAACCATGCTGCGAGCAACCTTGGTAGTCTACGCTGAGAGTCGCTGTTTGCACCTTGGGAGGTAAATCAATCGGCACCAATACCCGTTTAAAATAAACTTCTTCCTGTATCCCTAACGGACTTTTCTTCCACTTTCCTTTAGGATAATGAATTTTAACCTGCTCACTGGGATCGACATTAATTTGTAAGCGTTTCGCATACAAATAATAATTAGGAGCAATCTTCCATCGAGCCACAATTTTTTGCGAATCCGCTTTGACGGCAGAAAAAACAAACGCTTGCTCTGCCGGTAATGGTTTTTCATGTGCTGCAAAACTAATTGTTGCATATAAAGCCAACCCCAACAGCCATAAAAAGCGAAAGCCCTTGATTTGCATATTAACCCCCAACACTTGTACGACTAAATTCATGCACCGCATCAACTAACACAGCAACATGCTCTGGTGGTACATCTGGCGTAATGCCATGCCCTAAATTAAAGATATGTCCTGGGCCTGGACCAAACGATGTTAATACTTTTTGTACTTCTTCACGAATAATGTCAGGTGAACTCAATAATATGCTTGGATTGAGATTACCTTGTAATGCTACTTGCTGTCCTACTCGAGCACGCGCTTCTTTTAATGTGATATTCCAATCAACCCCTAAAGCATCACTACCTGATTGCGCCATCATTTCCAACCACTGACCACCGCCTTTTGTAAATAAAATAACAGAGACTTTTTCCTGGTTAGCATTGAGCTTTAGTCCTGCAATAATTTGCTTCACATAATACAAAGAGAAGGCTTCATAATTAGCCGTATCTAACATACCACCCCAAGTATCAAAAATCATGACGACTTGCACACCAGCTGCAATTTGAGCATTTAAGTGAGCGCAAATAGATAATGCAAATTTATCTAATAATAAGTGTAGCAAAGCAGGCTCTTCTTTGAGCATTTTTAATAGCGTAGGAAAGCCGGTTTTGGCTTGACCTTCTACCGCATAAGCCGCAACCGTCCATGGGCTGCCGCAAAAACCAATAAGGGGAAGCTTGCCGTCTAATTCATGCTGAATTAACTTGATAGCGTCATATACATAGTCTAGTTGGTCTATGGATGATGGGGTTAATTGTTTAATAGCGGCGGCGGTTCTTAAGGGGTGAGCAAATTGCGGCCCCTCGCCCTCAACAAAGCTTAAGCCCAACCCCATTGCATCGGGAATCGTCAAAATATCAGAGAATAAAATAGCAGCATCTAATGCATAACGACGTAAAGGCTGCAAAGTCACTTCGCAGGCAAGCTCAGGCGTCTTACATAATGTTAAAAAACTGCCCGCCTTGGCACGCACCGCTCGGTATTCAGGAAGATAGCGTCCTGCTTGGCGCATCACCCATACGGGAGTGGCATCAACGGGTTGGCGGTTAAGGGCTTTTATTAGGCGATCATTTTTTAAACGAGACATGCTTTAACCTTTTATGCTTGGATTTATTATATGGGGGTTGTTGGGGAGAAAAAAAGTGGGCGGGGTTGGATAGAAATATGGCAGCTATGACTAATTGTCATTCCCGCGCAGGCGGGAACCCATCCTAAATATACAGCTGGTGTAAATTTATGGATGGATTCCCGCCTGCGCGG
>JBAQCP010000086.1:0-6480 GCA_049294295.1 Gammaproteobacteria bacterium
GCGTAGCGAAATCCGGGTTTGTTTGCGCTGCTGGTAAACCCGGATTTCGCTACGCTCCATCCAGGCTACACTACGCGCAAAAACGGCAGGAGACAAAAATTAACCTACAAAATTTTCCGAAACAAAATCCCAGTTTACTAGATTCCAGAATTTCTCAACGTAAGATGCACGAACATTGCGGTAGTCAATGTAATAAGCATGTTCCCAAACGTCGCAGGTTAATAACGCTTTCTTATCATCCTTCATAGGAAGGCCGGCGTTACCCGTATTCATGATTTCTAGTTCGCCATGCGCATTTTTAACTAACCATGTCCAGCCGGAACCAAAAAGAGTGGTTGCAGATTGGGTGAATAATTTTTTGAAGTCTTCAAATGAACCGAATTTTTTCTGAATGGCATCTGCTAATGGACCGCTAGGTTGACCAGCACTTTTAGGTGTCATGCAATTCCAATAGAAAGTGTGATTCCAAACTTGAGCCGCGTTATTAAAAATACCGCCAGCAGATTTCATGATGATGTCTTCTAAAGACATGTTAGCAAATTCACTATCTTTGGTGAGGTTGTTTAGGTTGTTCACGTAGGCAAGATGATGTTTGCCGTAATGATATTCCAGTGTTTCTTTGGAAATGTTAGGTTCTAAGGCATCCATTGCGTAGGGAAGTTTTGGTAATTCAAACATGTGTATCTCCTTAGGTTATAAAATGAGTTTATGCTTTTTTACAACGGTTTCCCTAGTGTTGCTGTCATCCCGGGCATAGCGAGGGATCTCCCGCTATTGCAGCTGTCTTAAGATGGAGATCCCTCGCTATGCTCGGGATGACAGTGGCATTACAGGGATTGACCGCTTTTTCCATGATAAAGCGCCATGCCTTCTTTGACATTGCCAAAGAATTTCACTCGGCCGCCTTCCATAAGTAATACTTTATTGCAAAATTCGTGTATTAACTCATCAGAGTGAGTTGCTAGTACCACAATACTAGACTGGTGTAATAAGGAAACCATTTTTTGACGGGCTTTGTCCATAAAATCAGCATCACCAGCACCAAAAATTTCGTCAATTAGTAAAATATCTGGCTTGATAGCCGTTGAAATGGCAAATGCTAAGCGCACACGCATACCAGAAGAATACGTGCGGATAGGCATCGCTAAATAGTCACCTAAGCCGCTAAATTCAATAATTTCTGCCGTATGATCTAGAATTTCTTGACGCGACAAGCCTAAAACGGTGCCACGAGCGGTAATATTTTCATACCCGGTAAATTCTGCTTCTATCCCGTGCATGATATCTAGCAAGGGAGAGATTTTGCCATCAATATTAATGTTGCCGGTTGTGGGCTCGTAAATCTTACTAAGTAAGCGCAAGAAGGTGCTTTTGCCGGATCCATTATGGCCCACTAAGCCGATTCTATCGCCGTCTCTGCAAGACAAAGACACGTCTTTTAATGCATTGACCATAATCAGTTGGTTAGCGTCTTCTACCACCATGCCGCCAGTCGCCATGCGTATAAATTGCTTTTTAAAAGACCGCGCATTTACATTGTAAACGGGGAATTCGATGGAAACATTTTGTAGATCAATTCTAGCCATGAGTTATAACCAATAAATAATACGGGAACGATAGCGCGAAAATAGCTTAGCGCATATCACAAAACCAACTAGCGTAATCACCAAGGTAATGCCGTAGATAGGCCAGGTAGTAAAGCTGCCACATAAAGGTTCGCGTATCAGCTCAACAAAAATGTAGAAGGGGTTGAGATACATATAAGGCTGATATTGCGGAGGCAATACCGCTGGATTCCACATGATAGGTGTCACAAAAAAGGCAACTTGAATCAGGTTTTTAATAATCTGGGAAATATCTCGGTATCTCGCACCAATGATTGCCAAGATCAAACCAAAGGTAATGGTGTTGAAATAAATCAGCAATAAATTGGGAATTAACAGCAGCGTATTAAAGTTAACTTTTGCAACTTGATGGAAAATGAGCAAAATAGGCAGCATAACAATCAAGTTATGGAAAAAGATGATCATATTGCGTGAAGCGATGCGGTGCACATAAAGTGTGTACGGCAGTTTAATCTGCTTCATCAAGCCATCTGAGGTGGTAAAGGTGTCAGTTAATTCGCTAATAGCAGATGAGATAAAAGACCAGCCTAACATACCGGCGACTAAGAATGGGTAGTAATTCTGCATATCCGTATGAAACAGATGCGCATATAAAAAACCCATGGAATAAACAGTAACGGCCATACTCAAGGTAATCCAGAATGGACCTAAAATTGAGCGGCGGTAACGCAGTTTAATATCTTGGTAAGCGAGTAATGTCCAAATACGCCATTGCTGTAATGCGTTAATGGCATCTTGCTTGGCTAAATTCTTTTGGCATTGTGTCGGAAAAACAATATCTTGATTGGCAGTTGAATCCATCATCATTCTGTTTATTATTTAGACATTAAGAGGGGCCTATGTTAACATGCAGCCATTTTATTCACAATATAGATTAAATGCCGTGCAATGAAGGGGATAGCATGAAACATCGCATATTATTAGACCTAAAAGTCGCTATGAATAATGGGTTTTGCGGTATTGGAACAGAAAATAGATTAATTTTCAATATGTTATCTGGTCAGGAGCAGGCAGATATCAGTGGTTTATTGGTCTCAGATCATTCAACAACGACATTAACTAAGTTTAAAAAAGCCTCAGGCACGCAAGGCATTCAGCAGGCCAATCGGTTTTTTCATGAAGCATTGGATCACGAGCTATTTTTTAAAAATAGCATATTAATGAAGCTTAGGATGCATTATTTCCAGGCGTTTAGACGTAAGCCATTTGATTTATTTGATATCGATGCTGTTTTTAACGATGTTATTTGGCGCAATGTGTTTGATAAGACCCTGCCTGTTAATGTGAAAGATGCCGTATTGGATCGTCGTTTTTATTACTCAAATTTGGTTCAATTACATTTAAACACGGCTTCTTATTTTAATTATCATTTACCGCTCAAGACTGAGGGTTACGATTTTGCTTTATTTATGGAACCCTTGCCAATTAAGGTGTCGCCACAAACAACTAAAATTGTACGCTTCCATGATGCGATTCCATTAAGCGATCCTGATTTTTCTAATACACGTTATGCACATGGCAAAATGAATGTATTAAATCAATGTGCAAAAGATTCTTATTTTGTTTGTAACTCAGCGCCCACGCGCGACGTTTTATTGGCTATTAAGCCTGAGCTTGAAAATAGATCGTCAGTCATCCCTTGCGTCATTGTGGCTAATGAAGCTAAAGTTAAAAATTTCGCACTATTGAAGCAGATTATGTCGACTCGCTTATCTCAGCAGCTAACAACTGATGCGCAATTAGTGACTATTCGCGAACGTCTCCACGCGATGACGGATTGCGATTACTTTTTCCATTTAGCAACGCTTGATCCTAAAAAGAATCAAGTCACCTTAATTAAAGCGTGGGAAAAAGTGCATTATCATTCTGGCGGCAAAATTAAATTAATATTAGCAGCTAATAAAGGATGGTTGTCGGGTGAGGTGGAAGCCTTAATGCGTCCGCACATTCAGTTGGGTAATATTATTCATTTGTCTAATTTATCAAACGAAGATGTGCCTTATCTCTATTCTCACGCCCGTGCTTTTGTATTCCCATCTTACATTGAAGGTTTTGGCTTGCCGCCACTGGAAGCGATGCAATGCGAATGTCCAGTGATAGTGTCTGATATTAAAACGCATCGTTGGGTGTATGGTGATGCAGCATTGTATAGCAATCCTTATGATGTTGATGCATTGGCACAGCAAATGGAATGTTTAATCAATGATGAAGGGCAAGTACTACGTCAAAATTTAATTAATAAAGGATTGCAGCAAATTAAAAAATACACTCAGACAGTGCTAGGTGAGCAGTGGATGAATTTGTTCGATACATTAAAAAAATAAATAATAAATATTATAAAAAAACGAGGAATAAACCATGGCTGTTTCAAGAAAGCTTAATGATGATGAGGGCTTTATTAATGTAAATGATGAGGTCACTATTTTTGGGGCTTCCTCCTTACAACAGTTATTTGCACTGTTAATTGGTCGAGGTATTTTTCCAGAACTGTCAGACAGTAGGTTCTCCTCAAATCTGGCTTGCTTGTTAAATGCGAGAGACATCTCTTTCGCCATGAAGCCAAAATTAATTCGTTTTGTCGGCCATTTCTTTTCAGCAATTGATGCAGATGATCTGATTGAATTTTTCTATCATTTGAAAAATCGTGGACTGGTATTTGAGATTGTTGACCCAACATTTCATAGGTATGTATCGAAAGCTAGTTACTTTCTGGACTGTGTTATCCCTCAGGTGAGATTGCTAAGTTACTCTGTCGATTTAAAGGCGAAAGAGATATGTCTTTTTTCAAATGAGCAAGTTAATCGCCGAATATTAATTCAGTGGGCGAGGCAGTTAAATGTGGTGTATTCGATTGAAAATGTCACTGATTTTATAAGAATGATTGATGGCTTGAATCATGGTTATTTAATGGCAAATCAACAAGACTTTAGCATTGCTTCTTCCAATCCTATGGAGCAATCCAGCGGCTTCTTGATTAAAAATATCTTTGCTAATAGCGTGCAAAATAATGTGTATTATCAAGCAATCTCTGCCGAAGCCCAGGTTGATTATTGTTTGAATTTTATTCGGCAGGCATACAGCCAGGTTGGAGGAGTGAGGAAGCTGTATCAAGCATTGTTAAGTAGTCTTTCTCAAGATATATCAGATGATCTAAATTCTAAAATTAGCCTGATATTGATGTCGCTTGAAGGGTTGTTGGTTAAGAGTTCTTTTTTTGGATTGTTTCAATCTAATTTGCCGGCAGAAATTATAGCGTTGAATAATGATGTTGAGAAAAATACTTGTGCTCGTATGTTAGGATTGTTATTGAAAGCTTGTGCTGGCCAGATGGAAGATGGGCCTATTAAAGCTAGCTTGTTAGAGTTGGTGAATCCGATTGATCATGCGGATAGTAAGCATGCAGCGGTATATAGGGCATTGGAGACGCAATTGGCGGCATTGGCGGTGGCAGTAGATATTGAGCAAGAAAATAATCTTAGTGTAGTAGCTAAAAAATAAGATTTGTTTTTTGATGGAATTGAACCATTCTATTGTCATCCTGAGCTACTTATTGTCGTTCCCGCGAAGGCGGGAATCCATTTCAAATATACAGCAGAAGTATCGTTATGGATGGGTTCCCGCCTGCGCGGGAATGACAGTTGTGGCTTAGGATTCAATTAAAGCGGCTTAACTGCCCGCATTTTCTCTGCCACATAATCCTTGACCTGCCCCCTAAATCGCTCTATCGAAAACCTCAACGCATTCTCCCGGCAATTCTCAGGCGTAAATCGCAACTGCTGCTCTTCAAACGTCTTAATAGCCTCGCAAATGTTCGTAACGGTCTGTTCTTGAAAAAACACGCCCGTGGGTTTGCTTTGATCTAACCCGCAAACAGTCTCTAACGCGCCACCCTTGCCATAAGCAATCACTGGTGTCCCACAAGCCTGCGCTTCTACGGGTATCATCCCAAAATCCTCTTCAGCCGCAAAAATAAACGCTTTGGCACGCTGCATATGATCTAGGAGGACGGCATCTGATTGATAGCCTAATATAGATACATTAGGCCCGGCTTTAGCTTTAATTTTTGCGAGATCCGGCCCGTCACCAATCACTACTAATTGTTTATCCGGCATCGCCTTAAAGCTCTCAACGATCAAATCAATGCGCTTATAGGGAACCAAGCGTGAGGCTGTTAAATAAAAATCGTCTTTTTTCGTACCCAAAGTACAACGACTAAGATCAATCGGTGGATAGATCACATCGGCCTTGCGGCGATAGGTCTTTTCTATCCGTTTGGCAATAAAGTTGGAATTTGCCAGAAAATGGTCAACACCATTAGCTGAGCGTAAATCCCAAAGCCGTAATTTGTGTAAAAAATAACGGGCGAGATATCCGGTTAAATTTTGATCTAAGCCCGATTCACGCAAATATTGGTGCTGAAGATCCCATGCATAACGCATAGGGGTGTGAACGTAGCTAATATGAGTTTGGTTAGGCCCCGTGATGATGCCTTTGGCAACGGCATGGGAGCTTGATATCACCAAGTCATAGCCAGACAAATCTAGCTGCTCAATCGCCAGTGGCATGAGCGGTAAATAGCTGCGATAACGTTTTTTAGCAAACGGCAGTTTTTGGATAAACGTTGTCTTAATGGGCTTGTTTAATAAAAAGCCACGATTTTCGGGCGCAATAAAATCGACCACGGCAAACAAATCAGCCTCAGGGAAACAAGCTAATAATTCGCCTAAGACTTTTTCGGCACCGCCTATGGTTACTAACCAGTCACAAACAATTGCTGTTTTCATGGATAACTTCATTCTATTCAAATAAAATGCATGGTAGTTTCTGCCACCATCATTGCGAGCCACCACTGTCA
>JBAQCP010000087.1:0-5778 GCA_049294295.1 Gammaproteobacteria bacterium
CCCTCGCTACGCTCGGGATGACAGTAAGTGGCTCGGATGACAGTAGTGGCTCGCAATGACACAAGTTACCCATCCAGGCTACATTTTTAAACTACTTCAAACACTCATTAGCCGCCATCGTACGCACTGCTTCCAACGCTAAACTAATCGCATTATGCACAGCTGAAGTCGCTAAAATCGATGCTTTAATCTGCTCTGGTGGTACGGCAATAATAGCTAAAATGGCACCAGCCAGGACACGATGTTCAGGGTTACGGCCGTCTAGTTGACGCAATTCAAAATCATAAAGTTGTGACTGAATAAATAAAGAAGCTGTTTCCATCTCGCTGGCTAACACGCCGCATTCACTCAATAAATCCATGTACTTGTTATTTTGTTCTTTCATAGGACCTTGACCGAATTCTCTTGCATAGAAAGAGCCTTTGCAATGAATTATGCCAGTATGCACATTATCACTTAACCCTAATTTTTCAGCCGATAATAAAATTGCGGAAGTGAATTCTAATGATGCTAACGCAGGCACTTCTAGTGGCACGTAGTCAGTCGTCGTTCTTTCATCTCTCACTGACGCTTGTGCATTCACGATGTCACCTAAACGCACCATATTAGCCTGCAAAGATCCTGCTGTTCCGATACGTAAAAAACGTTTAGCGCCTAGTTTGAATAATTCATGCAAAATAATTTCCATGCTAGGGCAACCCATGCCGCTGGCGATGGTCGCCACATCAATGGTTTGGCCTTGATGGGTAATGGTGCCTAAGTATAAGTTATGACCCCGAGGGTGTTCTTTGGTGACCACATTGTCAAAATGCTGAGCAATTTCTTTTGCCCTGCCGTCAGAGCCTGGCAGAAAAATATAACGGCCGATGCCATTATTTCCGGCTAAATCAGCAGCAGTTGCATTGATATGATGGGGCGTGAACTCAGTATTGGACATAAAAACACCTATGGATTGTTGTTCTGAACAAAATGCTAGCAGGCATTGGCTTTAAAATCAAAGATTATGGGTGGTGTCGATAATATCCTGAGGCGTCCTATTGTTTCTAAAGTGATTTCAACTTATGTTGTTGCTTAATTAAAATATGAATTGATCAGGATAAACCCATGAGCCAGCGTATTCAGAAATTAACCCCCTTATTAGCCAACCAGATAGCGGCTGGTGAAGTCGTTGAGCGTCCGGCTTCTGTGGTGAAAGAGCTGGTAGAAAACAGTCTGGATGCGGGTGCGACTCAAATTGACATCGATTTAGAGCAAGGCGGCGTTAGGCTCATTCGGGTGAGGGATAATGGTTCAGGTATTCATCCTGATGATTTACCGCTTGCGCTTAGTCGTCATGCGACCAGTAAGTTGGTGTTGCCAGAGGATTTGGCTCAAATCATGACCTTGGGGTTTAGAGGGGAGGCGTTAGCGAGTATTAGCTCCGTCTCGCGTCTTTCTTTAACCTCGGCACTACCTAAGCTGCCAGGCTGGTGTGTTGCGATGGAGGGAGATGTGGCGGCTGATATGGTGCCCGCTGCTCATCCTCAGGGTACAACAGTTGAAATTAGGGATTTGTTTTTTAATACGCCAGCTAGACGTAAATTTTTAAAATCAGAAAAAACAGAATTTGAACATGTTGATGAATTGATCAAGCGTATGGCTTTATCTTCTTGGAATGTTGGCTTTACCTTAAAGCATCAACAAAAAATTGTCAGACAATACTTTCCTGCGCCATCGCCTACCAATTGCCGCGATCGTTTAAGTGCGCTTTGCGGCCCAGCTTTTGTTGATCATGCGGTTTACATTGAGGCGGAAGGCGCAGGTATGCGCATCACGGGTTGGATTGCATTGCCAACGTTTTCTCGCAGCCAAGCAGATTTGCAGTATTTTTATGTGAACGGTCGCGTTGTTCGCGATAAGTTGGTGTTGCATGCCTTAAAAGATGCTTATCAAGATGTGCTTTATCGAGATCGTTATCCTGCTTATATTTTATTTTTAGATATTTTACCGGATCAAGTGGATGTGAATGTGCATCCCACTAAGCATGAAGTTCGTTTTCGTAATGGCCGATTGGTGCATGATTTCTTATCGCGTAGTGTGCATGATGCCTTAGCAAGTTCGCATCCTGGTGCAGAATGCGACCATCAACATGGGGAAGTCGTTGCGGCTGTCGCTCCGCCGGTGGAAGTAAGACAGCCCGTGCTTGAAGCGGTGGGTGTTGGAGAAAAGCCAGTCCAAAGAGAAATGCCTGTTTACCAAGCGCCTCCTAAACCACAGAAGATTCAAGAAAAAATGGCGGTCTATCGTGCATTGCATGAAACTCCCATTGAGCCAGTTGAAATTAATTTGCCTACCCAAACTGTTACCCCGCCATTAGGATATGCTTTAGGTCAATTGCACGGTATTTACATTTTTGCTGAAAATGAAAAGGGGTTAGTGATGATTGATATGCATGCTGCGCACGAGCGTATCATGTATGAAAAAATGAAAGCGGCTTTTGCTGCTCAAAAGATGCCAATACAAAATTTATTGGTGCCTATTACGTTGGCTGTGAGTGAACGTGAAGCGGAGCAGGTAGAACAATACCTTCCTTTCTTTGAGCAATTAGGTTTTCAAGTATCGCGTATGAGTAAAGAGACGCTGGTCATACGTGAAGTGCCGCAAATATTAGCGGATGGCCCAATTGAGCAATTAATCCGAGATATCGTTGCTGATTTAGTCGAGCATGGTGATAGTTCGCGTGCACAAGAAAATATTAATCGTTTGTTGGGTACGCTTGCTTGTCATAGTGCAGTCAGGGCAAAACGTCGTTTAACGATTCCTGAAATGAATGCTTTGTTGCGAGAAATGGAAAAGACGGATCATAGTGGTCAATGTAATCACGGAAGACCTACCACTATGCAGTTATCGTTAGCTGAACTCGATAAATTATTCTTGCGTGGCCGCTAATGGAAAAGAAACAAATTATCTGTTTAATGGGGCCGACTGCAGCCGGTAAAACACCACTAGCAATTGAGCTGGTGCAGCAATTGCCCTGCGATATCGTGAGTGTTGATTCTGCTATGGTTTATCGTGATATGGATATTGGCACAGCAAAACCAGATGCCGCTACTTTGAAAATAGCACCCCATCGATTAATCGATATTCGTGATCCACTTGATGCTTATTCTGCAGGCCAATTCCGTGAAGATGCTTTGCAAGAAATAGAAAATATTTTAGCGCAGGACCGCATTCCTTTATTGGTTGGCGGAACGATGTTGTATTTTCGAGTGTTACAGCAGGGGATTGCGAATTTGCCGCGCGCAGATGCTGCCTTGCGTGCAGAGTTAGAAGAAAGAGCAGCTAAAGAAGGTTGGGAAAGTTTACATAACGAATTAACTAAGATTGATATCAAAGCTGCCGCTAGAATTCATCCAAATGATAGTCAGCGTATCCAGCGTGCATTAGAAGTATATCAATTATCAGGCCACACGATTACTGAATGGCAAGAGACTGAGACGAATCCACTGGATCAATATTCTGTGCTGAATTTAGCAATTGCTCCAAGTGAGCGGGCCGTGTTGCATCAACGAATAGAGCAGCGTTTTAATCTGATGTTAAAAGAAGGTTTTATTGAAGAGGTAGAGCAGCTTTATCGTCGCGGTGATTTGTCGGTGGATTTACCTTCCATTCGTTCTGTGGGTTATCGGCAGGTGTGGGAATATTTGGCAGGTAATTCATCCAAAATTGAGATGCAAGAAAAAGCGATTGCAGCGACACGACAATTGGCAAAGCGACAATTGACCTGGCTTAGAAGTTGGCCGGATGTGTATTGGTTGGAGAGTGGAGCTGATGACTTGGTGAGATCTGTTATAGCGCGATTGTGATGCTTTGTAGCCCGCATGCAATGCGGAGTGTATCGTTTAATTTAAAGATGAACCCGCATTGCATGCGGGCTACATTCTTTTTAAGATCCCATCACCGAATTAATAGCTTGTTTTATTTTCGATAAAGTCACTTTCTCAACCATATCAAATGTCAGGTACGGAACATTCGGCAATTCATTGGCAACGACGGTAACATCAACAATCGCGGGGCCTTCAACATTGAATGCATCACTAATCGCTGCCTTTAATTCACCAGGTTTTTTTACTGTAAATCCATGCGCGCCACAAGCGCGTGCCAGTGCTGCAAAATCTGGATTAGGAAATTCAATAGCCTCTTTAAAAGGGATGATGCCTATGCTTTCTGCTTCTAAATTAATTAAACCGAATGAGCTATTATTATAAATAATCACTTTCACTGGTAATTTGTGATGTACGGTAGTTAAAAATTCACTTAATAACATGTTGAATCCACCATCACCGCATAAGGCGATCACTTGACGCGATCGATTTAATGCCTGGATACCATTTGCTTGTCCCAAAGCGGTTCCAACAGCGGCATTATTAAATGAACCGATAATGCGTTGTGTGCCTGTTTGTTGAATCCAGTTGCCTGACCATAAGGTGTTTAAGCCGGTATCTAATACAAATACAGCATCAGGTTTTGCTAATTCGCTAACGGTTCTAGCCACAGCTTGTGGATGTATTTTATCGTTTGATCGACTGAGGTCTGCTTGTTTGTTAATGACGGCATCCCATTTTTTTCGTCTATCGGCGATGTCATCAAAGAAATCACTTTTGGTTTTGGGTGTTAAGTGGGCTAGTAATAATTTAAGGGTGGGGCCAATGGAGCCAACGAAGCCTGATGTCATGGCTGTGCGGCGTCCTAATACTTGAGCGCGTTCGTCAATTTGAATCACCAGTGTTTTTTGCGGCAAAAATTCTGAATAAGGGTAGTCGGTGCCTAGCATGATTAACAAATCACAATGCATCATGGCGTGGTAAGACGCTTTGGTGCCTATCATGCCGATACCGCCCATCCAACGATGATCATCAAACGGTAGGATGTCTTTTCCTTTGACGGAATGAATTAGCGGGGCTTTTAAACGATCTGATAATTCACGGAGTTGCTCTGCTTCACCGTGACAGCCTGCACCGCACAGGATAACGATATTGTTTGACTGTTCAATGAGTTTAACCATGCTTTGAATATCGGTGTCGCTAGCAGCAAAGGGTTCGCGTGGTTTTAAGGTTTCAAGGCTGGGGACATCGGTATTTACGGATGCGCTTAAAACATCTTGAGGTAATACTAGATGGCTGACACCGCTGCCTGCGTAAGCGGCAGCAATGGCTTGATGGATAACACCGGGGGCTTGATCAGGGCTGATAATGGCCGCTGTATAAAGTGCAACGTCTCGAAATAATAAATTAGGTTGAGTGGTTTGGATGTAGTCAATGCCTTGGAACTTGCCGGACATCTCGCCGGATAAGGCAAGGACGGGTGCATGATCTCTGGCAGCTTCATAGAGACCGGCAACTAAATGTGTGCTTCCTGGGCCGGTGGTGCCTGCGCAGACCCCTAGTTTGCCTGTGAGTTTGGCTTGGCCTGCGGCAGCTAAGGCGGCTCCCTCTTCGTGTCTTACGCCTACCCATTCAATAGAGCTTTTTCGGACAGCATCGCCGATAGGGTTTAACGAGTCGCCTATGAGGCCAAAGATTTGTTTCACGCCAATTTTTTCTAATGTGGTGATTAATGCATCAGCGACGTTTTTTGACATAGGTATCTCCGTATACGGGTCAAAATCGAGGGGGTAGGTCTAGTGTAGCATAAAGGCCATGGCTGTCATTGCGTTCACGACTGTCATTCGCGCGCAGGCGGGAACCCATCCCGAATATACAGCTGGTGTAAATTATGGATGGGTTCCCGCCTGCGCGG
>JBAQCP010000088.1:0-4166 GCA_049294295.1 Gammaproteobacteria bacterium
GAATGACAGTAGTGGCTAGCAATGACGGCAATAAAGCCACCCCGCGCCTAAGCGCGGGATGATAAACCATTAACGCTTTTGCACGTTCAACAATTCAACTTTGAAAATCAACACTTCATTAGGACCAATCACTGGTGGCGCGCCCGTTGAACCGTAAGCTAAAGCAGCAGGAATATAAAGTTCCCAAGTTGCACCTGGCTTCATTAATTGTAATGCTTCAACCCAACCTGCAATCACGCCATTTACTGGGAAGCTAGCTGGTTGACCACGCTTGTAAGAACTATCGAATTCTGTACCGTTTACTAACGTACCAGCATAGTTAACAGTCACTACATCAGTCGCTTTAGGAGATGCACCACTACCTTCGGTAATGATTTTGTATTGTAAACCAGAAGGCAATACCACGACGCCTGGTTTGGATTTGTTAGCTTCTAAGAAAGCTTCACCCGTCATTTGAGTTGGTTGCATTTGTTTTTGCTCACTTGTCGTTGTTGTGCTCGTTGTTACCGTTCCTGGGTTTGCTGCATACACATTGGCACACGCTAAACTCAGACCTAAAATAGACACTGCTGCTAATTTCATTGGAACTCTCCTTAAGATGACATCCTTTTACCTAGATTTAGGCAGCCTGTACGATATAGTTTGTCTTTAATGAGGTCAAGCATTGCGGTATGATCAATATTCTATGCCCAAGGAGACGCTAATGAAAACCACCGCTATCAGACTATTAGCATTAAGCGCCGTCATCGGACTCACTGCCTGCTCGTCCATTTCATCATTGTATAATGGCTCAGAAACACCAGCCCCTATTATTAACCCTACTGCCGAACAATTAAATAGCAGTACTATTTTAGATCCTAATGGCAACCCTATTCCTGTTAAGCCGGTCGCAACAACGGGCGAATCCATTGGTGGTAACGTAGAACGTTCCATGGATAATAACGATAAAATCAAAATGTCGCGCGCGCTAGATAAAGCACCAGGCAACTCAACCACCTGGGTAAATCGCGCAACAGGTATCAGCTATACCGTTACCCCTGTTAAAAAAGTCGTTTTAAATGGCAACCCTTATTGCAGAACATACAGCATGTCTGCAACACGCGGCGGTCAAGCATCTAGCGCTGGTGGAACCGCTTGCATAGGCCAAAGTGGCAATTGGGAATCAGTTAGCAGAGATTAATTATGACTGTCATTCCCGCGCAGGCGGGAACCCATCCTTAACGTTACTTCCGCTGTATATTTGAAATGGGTTCCCGCCTACGCGGGAATGACAAGATTGTCAGGCTGCATTATTAAGGGAAAATCACCATGATCAAACTTTTCCAATTCCCCAGCTTCTGGCACCTCCCCAACCCCAGCCCGTTTTGTATGAAACTAGAAACCTACCTACGCATGACCAACCAACCTTTCGAAATTGTTAAAATAGTTGATGTGCGTAAAACCCCCAAAGGTAAGCTACCTTACATACAAGATAATGATAAAATCATCAGCGACACCAGTTTCATCATAGACTACCTAAAAAAAACCTACGGCGACAATCTAGACAATCAATTAACCGATCAACAAAAAGCTGAAGCTCTCAGCATTCAGCGCTTAGTTGAAGAACATTTATATTGGGTCATGGTATATTCTAGATGGATAGATAACAGAAACTGGCCTACTTTGAAAAAAACTTTTTTTGGCAAAATGCCACCTGTCTTAAAATCCATTATTCCGTATCTCGTACGCAAAAAGGTCAAACGGGTTTTAGCTGCTCAAGGCATAGGCCGACATTCTGAAGCTGATATATACGCACTCGGCATACAAGATATAAACGCCCTCTCGGTGCTATTGAATAATCAGCCTTTCTTCCTTGGCAACCAACCTACTTCGCTCGATGCATCAACATTTGCGTTTTTACTATCGATTTTAAAAGCGCCTATTGAGTCGCCATTAAAAGCACATCTTGAAGCTCGACAAAATCTAGTCGCTTACTGCGGCCGTATGTGGGAAAAATATTACAACGCAAGCCGCTGACAAGCACTGCAAATACCGTAAATATTTAAACTATGATCAGTGATCGTAAAGCCTGTCTCTTTGGCAATTTCTTGCTGGCGCTTTTCAATGATGCTATCAACAAATTCTTCTACCTTACCGCATTTAACACAGACTAAATGATCATGATGCGTGCCATGATCCAACTCAAACACAGACTGACCACCTTCAAAATGATGACGTATCACCAAGCCGGCCTCTTCAAACTGCGTTAATACCCGGTAAACCGTCGCGAGACCAATCACATCGCCTGATTCCATTAACTCCTTGTATATATCTTCCGCACTCAAATGATGCTCTTTAGCATTTTCTAAGATTTCCAGGATTTTGAGGCGGGGTAACGTAATTTTCAACCCAGCTTTCTTGAGGTTTGCGTTATCCAATGGTATATCTCCCAAACGATTTAAAAAAACTAAGGTATTCTACATGAAAAAAATGATTTCACTCGTGATGATTGGATTAGTTTTATCCGGATGTTCAATGTTTAAGCTACATAAAATGGACATTGTACAAGGAAATGCAATAGAAGCTAATGATGTCAGACAACTGCACAAAGGAATGAGCCAAGCTCAGGTAAAAGAAATTATGGGCACACCCATGCTGACCAACATCTTCTCCTCACAACGGGTTGATTATGTTTACACCTATCAAAAGGGTGGCCAGGAAATGACAGAGAAAAAAGTGACCTGTATTTTCCAGGGTGGGCGTTTGGTGGATATAGTGACGACTAACGTCATATAGTGCTGTCCAGCTCTAAGTAGCCTGGATGAAGCGTAGCGGAATCCGGGTTTTTTCGCCCGAGTAAACAAACCCGGATTCCGCTACGCTTCATCCAGGCTACACTTACCATACTGACCGCACTCTCATTCCGAGTCGGATTTAATAACTTTATTCAACAAACCCAAATACAAATCACTTCTAATCAAACGATGCAGCTCTATCACTTTCCGCACTAGCGAAAAAGCAGGATTAACATTCGTACCTGCTATCACATCATATAAAACATCTTCAGGCGTATCGGTATAAAACGCAATACCTGCAAGCGAGTACTCATTTGTGGCTAAAATATCATTCAAAATGCATCCGATAAAATTTTGCTCAAGCATTACTTTTTCCTTTTGGACATTATTTTTGATAGCTGAAAAATAAATTTTATATTCCTTAAATAACAACATCCTTAATTCGTCACAAACGCTGAGAAACAACACGGTATCTAAAAAGTTCTTTTCAGTTTGAGTAAAATTATCCACGTCCATTTCTATTAAATTATATAAAGGCATCACTGCTGACATGTATAATCCCCGGCATACTTTGTTTATACGGATAAGGTTTATTTAACTAACGGATGGTATAATAGAACCAACAGTATTTTTATGTCAATATTTTTTAGAACCAATGGTTCTTTTTATAGGTAAACCGTGACTAAAGAAGATATTCAATTAAAAAACAACAACAAAGCTGAGTTTTCAGACCGGCTAAACCACGCCTTAGACCTAAATAATATCCCTCAAAAGGGAAAAGGCAGACAAGTAACGGTATCTAAGATGTTTGGTGTGTCACAAAAAGGCGCTAGCAAATGGCTGGAAGGCGTCTCCTATCCTGATCACAATCGAATTGCCGTGATCGCCAAAAAACTGAATGTGAATATTGAATGGCTGGCCTATGGTACGGGCGTCATTAACATTGAGCCTATTCCTGGAGCAAGTGCATCAGGCTGGAAACGTGTCCCGATTACTTCCTGGAAAGAAGCTGGCGAAATAGAACAATATAGCCCTACCATTGAAAGTGAGTGGGTATGGACAGATGTAGAATGCGGCCCTAAAACCTATGCTCTGCAAGTGCGAGATGATTCCATGGAACCGCGTTATGAAGAAGGTGCTATCGTCATCGTTGACCCTGAAAAGGTACCGACACATAGAAGTGTTGTCGTTGTTAATTATCTGGAAGACAATGTCACGAGTTGTGCGCAGCTTTTAATTGATGGAAAGACGAGATACTTGAAGCCACATAATTCTAATTACAAAACGATTTTGATTGATGAAGATAAACCTCAAATTAAGTTTTGCGGGACAGCTAGACAAATTTTTATGAAATACTAAGGATGACAGCGTAGCCCGGCAAATCTTTTGCCG
>JBAQCP010000089.1:0-6564 GCA_049294295.1 Gammaproteobacteria bacterium
ATCTATTGCTACAGCTGTCCCTAAGATGGAGATCCCTCGCTACGCTCGGGATGACAGCATTTCTTTCTTAATTCCAAAGACATTTCCCCTTTTTTGCCAGCATGTCTAAATAGGCTTGATGCTCTAGCAATTCACTTTCATCGGCTTTTACGATATGTAAGTGATGCTTCTCCAAAGAAGCCGCTATTTGTTCTGCTGCTTCATTTGCTTTTGCTTCTTTAGCGCTATCTGTTGATGCATCAAAAAAACTACCCTGCCCACCCGTCATTGCCAAGTAAACTTGCGCTAGCAAATTAGAGTCTAATAATGCGCCATGCAAATCACGCTTAGTATTATCAACAAAATAACGCTTACATAAGGCATCCAAGCTGTTTTTTTGTCCTGCATGACGTTTTCTGGCTATCTGTAGGGTATCAATGACGCCGCAATAATCTGTTACCTGTTTCCAGCCTCTGCGTAATGACATTAACTCATGGTTGATAAAACCAATATCGAACGGTGCGTTGTGTATGATTAACTCAGCACCTGAAATAAAATCCATAAATTCTTGTACAAGCGTCGAAAAAACGGGCTTATCACTCAAAAAATCATCAGAAATACCGTGAACAGCAAAAGCACCTGGGTCAACTTTGCGCAAAGGATTAATGTAACGATGAAAATGATTGCCGGTTAATTTGCGATCAATTAATTCAACACATCCAATTTCAATAATTTTATGCCCTTCAGCAGGGCTTAGACCGGTGGTTTCAGTATCTAAAATGATTTGGCGCATAGCTTACCCTTTCAGTAAGTTGTCGATGGCTTGGTTTGCAATGCTATCAACTAAATCGTTTTCTGTATGTCCACTATGCCCTTTAACCCAGTGCCATTCAACTGTATGTCGGCTGGTTTCATGATCTAGTTGTTTCCAAAGATCGGCATTTTTAACGGCTGATTTATCAGATTTTTGCCAATTGCGTTTTTTCCACGCAATGATCCACTCAGAAATACCTTTTTGTACATATTTAGAGTCAGTATAGAGCTCAATTTTGCAAGGCTCACTGAGAGCTGCTAAGGCTTGTATGGCGGCTATTAATTCCATGCGATTATTGGTCGTGTGATCTTCTGCGCCTGATAGGATTTTTTCGTGCTTACCAAAGCGTAATAAGGCGCCCCAGCCGCCAGGCCCAGGATTGCCGCGGCAAGCGCCGTCGGTATAAATTAATACATGTTTCATTTACAGCTCTTAATATTGGTATGGCGCGCAATATGCCCCGCCATGTTGGGAAGACGAATACCGCCGAATGCCTGCTTCCATTTTAATTTGATAGGCGTTAACGGAATCACTTTGGCTCGTGCGATTGAAACATAAACACCGCCTAGCATGGGCGCGCATTTTTCACCGATTGTTTCTAGCCAATGAAGTTTATTATAAATGCTTAAGTTTTCAATAGGCGGGCGAAACAACATTGATCGATGTTGTTCCATTTTAAAGTCAGCTAATTGGAGCCAGGTTTTAACCAAACTCGAAGATAGTAATTTATTTGGCCAAGGAATGTCGTGTTGTTTTTTTATTGCGTTACTTAATCCCCACAAGCTTATAGGATTAAAACCACAAACAACAATTAACCCTTCAGGTTTGGTGACGCGACAGGCTTCGGCAAGCAGTTGCCGAGGATGATCCACTAACTCTAAGGCATGAGGTAAAACGACTAAATCCATGCTACCCGTTAAGATAGGAAGTTCACGAAAGTCTCCTTCTACAAATCCTTTTTTAGCCACAGGCAATGGACTAACAATCGTATGACAAGGAATAGTTGATGCAGACAGCAGTGATGCTTGGGCAGGTGTGCCTATTAATAATGCATGTTTGCCATAGTGGTTGCTAAGCATGTTAGATAAATGACGATGTTCGGCATTTAAAACATCATTACCTAAATGCTTTTCAGTCAGCCATTTATTCCAATGTTGAAATGTTCGATAACCACGCACCAAAACTTTTCCATCTTCGGAGTAATTTTGCTACTATATCACACCTAATTCACACTTACAGTGGTAAGAATGTAATGGATTCCCTGTACAAAACATTTTCCAAAGCCTTTATTATTCTTTGCGCTATTTGCGTGACCTCTATTGCATGGTCAGCAACGGGTGAAGGAATACAGGTTTATCCAAAAGATAGTCACCTCTTACCTGAGAATAAGCAAAAAATTGCTGACGATCTTAGTCGTTACCGCAATGCTGATAATTTATGGGATATTTTACGCGAAGAATTTTCTTTAGCTCACTATGAAAATAGCCCTGCCGTTCAGCAAAAAATTGAATGGTACATGAACAACCAAGATTTTTTATTGCGCTCTGCTACAAGGGCTGCCCCTTATTTGTACTACATTTCTCAGCAGGTTAAAAAAAGGCATTTGCCGGCAGAATTGGTTTTATTACCCATTGTTGAAAGTGGTTACAATCCTTTTGCCTTATCTAATGTGGGTGCCGCAGGTATTTGGCAAATGATGCCAAGTACGGCATCCGGCCTAGGTGTTAGGCAAGATTCTTGGTATGACGGCAGACGCGATGTCATTGCCTCAACGAGAGCTGCGTTAAACTACCTTGCCTATTTACAAAGTTTTTTTGAGGGCAATTGGTTATTAGCCATCGCTGCTTATAATACTGGTGAAGGCAATGTACTCTCTGCTATTAAACGCAATATTCGTGACGGACTTGATACGGAATTTTGGTCCTTACCTGTTGCACAAGAAACAAAAGACTATGTACCTAGTTTATTAGCGTTGGCGACTATTATTAGCCATCCTGACCAATACCCTATTTATTTTCCTCCCATTAGAAATGCCCCTTATCTTGCGCAGGTGGATTTAGGTACGCAAATTAACTTGAAATACGCAGCACAGTTAGCAGGTATTAGTCATAATAAATTAATTCAACTTAACCCTGGATTTACGCGTACTTCGACTTTATCTAAAGGTCCTAATAAATTAGTTTTACCGATTGAAAACGTAGAACAGTTTTCTGAAAATCTTGCTAGAATGCCTCAAGCTAAACCCATTAACTGGATACATTATCGTTTCCGTGCAGGCGATACATTAGCCTCTGTTGCCAAACAATTTAATACCTCTATTACGGTGATCAAAAAATTCAATCATCTAGGCAATAAAAATAATTTGCGTCATGGTACTAACTTATTAATTCCTTATGATGGTATTTCTCAACCGGAGACTATTTTAAGTGACGCTAAGAAAAAGCCGGGAACAATAGCTACCCACAGCAAGAATCAAGCTAATACTACTGCCGTCATTGCGAGCGCAGCGAAGCAATTCATGCATCGTGCCAGCACCCATCATGGATTGCTTCGCGATGACGGCAACGATGCCCCTCACTATACTGACAATGCAAACTACAAGCTGCAACCAGGTGATACCATTTATATGGTACGTACAAGCGACACTTTAGCCAGTATTGCTAAACGCTTTCATACCAGCAGCTATGCCTTAATGGCCGCGAATAAATTGAGTGGTAAAAAAATACAGCCTGGCAAACAAATGATTATCCCTACTCACTCACCTAACCATCAAATGGCTGAACGATTCGCTACAAAAGATAATGATGTTCGACCAGGTGATACTATTTATATGGTAAGACGTGGCGATACGATTGAAAAAATTGCTAACAAGTTCCATACTTCCCCAGCTGCCATTCGATTAACGAACTTAGTTGATAATAGTTCGTTAGCTGAAGGTGAAAAAATTGTCATTCCAACACATATGAAAGGATGACTTCTAAGTAAAATTACAGGAGTAATTTATGAAAACATTTAAACTTGCCGCTATTACTGCGTGCGCTATTTCTATCTGTTCTACAGCGGCTTTTGCCGACAATATCCATTTGCAAAACGATACCAATACCTACATGACCGCTTCTGCTGGTTTAAGCCCTTGCTCTTCTGCAGCTGGCGACAGTGGTAAAATTAAACCAGGTGAATCATTAGATGTGCCGTCTGTTGCATTAACAACATTTTGCATGTTTGGCTGCGATGCTAGTATTTATGCTTCCAAAAGCTGCTCAGGCAAAAAAATTGCGGTCGTAAAAATTAATAAAAATCAAACAATCGGTGCTGTGACTAACACGAACGGAAGTGGTTATGTGATCACTGCTGCTGGTAATACAGTAACAGCGACAGGTACTGGGCGCTTGAAGAGTTTGTTCAATTTCTTATTTGGCTAAATTTACGCACCAATAAAAAAGGAGAGCCTAAGCTCTCCTTTTTGTTTTTTTGAGACTGCTTAGCAAATATCCCAAGTGATCTGACCACCAAACACATCAGCACCACCGTTAACATTACCACTAGTGGTAACTGTTTTAGCACCTGTTGTTAAAGGACCAGGGCTAACACGGGATTGAGGCATGAACAAGTGTGTCCAACCCAAGTCTACAGCAACAGTCTTTGTTGCTTTGTAATGGCCGCCCAATGCAATAACATAACGGTTATTGTCAGGTAATTGAACATTACGCTCAGCATTGCTAACCGGTGTCTGATCAAAACCGATACCGCTACGTAAGGTGAAGGTTTCAGTTGCTGCATAGTCAGCACCAACAGATACGTTCCAGGTATTGCGATAGTTTTCTGGAATAGTCGCGTTAAATCCTGAGCTGCCACGAACAAAGAAAGGCGCAGGAGCAGGAACCGCACCAGCTAAACCTTGGAAGTTAAGTGCTTTAAAGGTGTTCCACTGGGTGAAAATCACAGAACCCATTAGATTCCATTTAGGCGCTAAATGATGGAACGCACTCAAGGCGGTATATGGAGGTAAGGTAATATTAACCTTCGCACGATTAGAGGCAATCACACCATAACCAGGGTTAGTTCCAGCGTTTAAGGTTTGTGCGATAGGACCCACAAATTTACTGGTACCGGTCAAATGATGCACCACTTGAGAGTGATAGCTTAAACCAAAGCGCGTATCTGGGGAAAGATCATACATAATACCTGCATGATAACCGTAACCAGTACCGTTTGCTTTGTTAGTAGCTGTTGTATCTGATGCAGGCCTGTATGCGAATGGTGGAACTGGAGATCTTGAGCCAGAAACGTTATCAAACTCACCCATTGCACGCTGTACATCAAAACCTAAGCCTAACGAAAATTGCTTATTAATTTCATAAGCAAGTGACGGGCTAATATCAACAACCGTAATAGAAGTACGTGTTGCTGCATAGCGCATTGGCGTGCTGGAGCCGTAATCGGTTTTTAATCCAAACGGCGCAACAATACCAAAACCAAAGCCTAATTTTTCAGTAATCGGGGTAACATAATGGAAATCAGGCACTATACCAAAAGCACCACCTTGAGCGGTTACACCAGTAAAATTAACTGGAGGAAGTGGAGTGGTTGAGCTAAAGCTAACATCCCCTCTATATTTAAAGGAAGACATAATAGCGGCACCACCGACTACTATTTGTTGGTGCTTAAATTTAGTAATACCAGCTGGGTTAAACCAAGCGGTACTTGCATCTTCAGCAGATGCTGCATAGCCTGCGTGATAATTACCAACGCTTGCGCCAGACTGCTCCCATAATTGGAATGCAGATGCCATCGCCCCTGTTGATAAGCCTAACATCCCTGTGGCACATAATGCAGTCACGAGGCGACGCGTAACAAAACGATTCATTCTAACTCTCTCCTTAACCTTCATATATACTTCGGAATGAAATAACCAAGTTAACTTAGTTCAAATTGGAAGTATAATAAGGATACCGTATTTATATAACAAAACAACCTTTTCAATCAATGAGGTAGGCATGGCTCAAACACCATCAACGATGATCCCATTAGGAACTATCGCACCAGATTTTAAATTATTAAACACTTGCACTAATAAAGAACTTTCACTGTCTGAATTAAAATCAGATATAGCCACAGTTGTTATGTTTATATGCAATCATTGTCCTTATGTTAAGCATATTCAACGTAAAATGGTGGAAGTGGCAAATTTATATCAAGCAAAAAATATTAGCTTTGTTGCGATTAATGCCAATGATGCTAAGCATTATCCGCAAGATGGGCCAGCATTTATGGCTAAAGAAGCTGAGGCATTTAACTACCCTTTCCCGTATCTTTTTGATGCAACGCAGGCGGTGGCTAAAGCGTATCAGGCAGCGTGCACACCGGATTTTTACATTTTTGATAAAGATTTGCGCTGTGTTTATCGTGGACGGTTTGATGGATCAACGCCGGGGAACCAAGAGCCGGTGACGGGAAAAGATTTAACGGATGCGTTGGATAATATTTTAGCGGGAAAAACGGTTAGCCAGGATCAGGTGGCCAGTGTAGGATGCAATATTAAGTGGGTTAAATAGTACAATTGATTGGTGCAGGTATGTACTATTGGTATTGCGAGTTATTGCTGTCATTCCCGCATAGGCGCACTACTGTCCGGTTAATCAAAATTCCTCGTCGTCCCGCGCGAAGGCGCGGGATCCAGGACAGGGGTGAGTCAATCAGATGGCTTGAGATTAAGCAAAAGCTTTTTTGAAATATTTTTTACAACATTACAATGTTGCAGTGCTCTGGAT
>JBAQCP010000090.1:0-15464 GCA_049294295.1 Gammaproteobacteria bacterium
ATCCAGGCTACACCATTACGCCCTAGCGTACCGCGTATTATCCAAACTCCCAGCCTCTGCAAACCCTTTCTTCCGAAGCTCACAGCTCGCACACTTCCCACAAGCTCTTCCCTCGCTATCCGCCTGATAACAAGACACGGTCGCGCTGTAATCAACCCCCAGCTTCAATCCCATTGCTATCGTCTCTGCTTTAGAGAGATGAATAAGCGGCGTCTCTATCGTGATGCCTCCCTCTTCCACACCCATTTTAGTCGCTAAATTAGCAAGGTGCTGGAACGCTTGAATATACTCAGGTCGACAATCTGGATAATTAGAGTAGTCAATTGCACTCACCCCAACAAAAATAGCCTTCGCGTGTGCCGTTTCTGCAAAACCCAGGGCAATAGATAAAAAGATCGTATTGCGTGCAGGCACGTAAGTAGACGGGATGCCTGTTGCGGAATGATTATTTTCTGGCACGGCTATATTTGCATCCGTTAGCGCAGATCCACCAAACTGATGGATGCCTAATTCAAAAATATGATGCTTCACGCCAAATTGCCCAGCTATTTTTTTGGCTGCAATGAGTTCAGCCTGATGACGCTGGCCATAGTTAAAGCTTAATGCTTCACACTCAAAGCCTTGTGCTTTTGCATAAGCAAGGCAGGTGGTGGAGTCTAAGCCGCCAGATAATAGAACAATCGCTTTTTTCATGACTATTCCTAAAATTTTATTCGTTGCCAATGCTAGTAACTTTTAGCACAATGATCAATTAGTTCTTGAACGCAAGGAATTATGATGACTAATCAATGGGTTAAGCTGGTACTAGTGGCGGTTCTCTGCAGCTTTTGCTGGCTGTTGGCCGGCTGTTCTCAGCAAGCACCTTTAGTGGATACGGCGTTTAGTCAGGCATACACAAATAAGCCAAGAAAATTGTACAAGGATATGTTTATCATTCAACAACTGCCAAATTGGGATTTGCTGCAAAATGCGACACATCATTTTTACCTAATCATGCCAGCTCCTCCTGGTGGCTCTCGGTATATTTACGATGACAACGGTGAAACGATGGATATTCCAACCGTGAGCGAATATTGGCACAATCGACGCATTTGGGAAGCTTGGCAAGAACGTTTTCGTTCTTCGCGTTATCGCATTGTTGGTTTAATCAGGGCCGGTACTTGGTTCCAAATTATGACAATCTCACCAGATACGACTGGGCGTGCATTCCGAGTGGCTGTTCGCATAGATAGCGGCCCCTATAGAGGCAAGCAAGTGATATACGATGAGCAATACGTCGATGAACTTGTACCGAGTTAGGGGTTAGTACGAATAGACACTTTCTCATTGTTCACCCACACTAGAGAATCCAACTTTATGTTGGTTATACGCAGGAGATGTCATGTCAGGTAAAATGAGTGATTCAGTTTTTGCGATGGATGACATGCGGTTGATGCTAGAGCTGCCTGCTGATTGGATTCTCCCTATGTTAAATGCAAATGATATTGCTTGCCTTGCTGTATTAAAAAATCTGTATCCGGTTTGCTACAAACTAAGCGGCCATGATTTTTTTAATTATCTAACGTCTGAATATTTAAACACTTATCCTTCTTCTCGCTATAGCATCGAAGGGGAGAGCTTTCCTGATTTAATTGCGACGTTATTACCTGGTAAAGCTGGTTTTTTAGCGGAGTTAGCAAGCTTTGAATGGGCGTATTCACATGCTAGTAAAAATAGTTTTTTATTAAGCACACATTTTCCCGTGCATCAAATTTGGCAGATGTATCAAGATGAGCATTCACAAAAAGAATTACATGATTTTAAAATGATGTTGCCGAATCATCGCTTTTATTTTTTAATTTGGTTGAACGAAGAAGACATGACAGTGGATGTTCTCAGTAAAGATGAATGGCAGATTTTGAAGTGGGTGAGACAGCGTTTAAGTTTTACCGAGATACGCGAGAATATTAATCAGCTCAATATTAAAATTGATATAGAAAATTTATTGCCCTATATGAGTGCCAGGGGGTGGTTAGCTTTAGCGTCATGATCGTTTCATTAAGGTTTTTTTAATCGTCTGCTGCTATTATGTATGCTCTCAATGAGCGTTCATAATAAATTCATAATAAAAATAAGCAGATAGAGGTGTGGAATGGCAGTAGTTCGCGCTCCCTTAAGGCAATGGCAAGGTTTTTACGGTGATAAAGACTTATTAGCACAATTTCCAGAAACGCTGGCAGACATTGAGCAGGGGAGAAATGCCGCACATTTTGAACGTATTCATACCCCATCTGGCGTTGTCTATTCTGTCCGTGTTAACAGCCATGAGGGTAAGCATCAAGCCGATCGGTTATTGTTTACTGAGATTCAGTTAGACGGAAAATCATTTTTATTTTTAATTAGCCATATTGAGAATCATCGTTATCATCGTTCCACTTTTTTAAATAATCGACAAGCATTAAAGCGGCTGATTGCGAAACAGGCAACCATTCCTTTTGTTGACGATGTAAATCAATCAACTGATACGCTTAATGAAAATCAAGAATTTATAAATGATTTGAAAGCAATCAAAAATCAATCAGGACACCTGCATTTTCATCAGCAACAAATTATTTTATTTAACGAGCAGCAAGAATCTATTCTTAATGTAGATAAATATCCGTTACTCATAAGTGGTCGAGCAGGCTCGGGTAAAACAGCTGTGCTTGAGTCATTATTAAGTAAATTGGCGGATGAAAGTATTAGGCATGACAGCACCAAAAAAATAGTCATGATAGCAAGGTCAAAAAAATTAACAGAGAAAAGCAAAAAGGATTGGGAGCAGTCAAGTTTATATGATGTTGCTTATAAAGATAGGGTGCTTTTCTTTACCGATCAAATGTTGTTGGAATATTTGGCGATCCCTGCATTAGCCAATTGTCAATTTGTCAATGAGGCAGAAGGCATTAGTTGGTTGATAGCTCATCTGCAAGAGCATCATAAAAAGTTTCAAAAATTAATAGCGTTGATTTCAGGCCCAAATGAAAAAATAAATTACCTGGCAATCGCTCGTCGTCTATATCAAGAATTTAGAATTATCTCTGGTTGTTTTGTGTTGGAAGAGTATTTGGATTTGGGTGACCGCCAATCATTGCTTAATAAAGAAAATGCAGATGAGCGCAAATGTTTATGGGCTATCTATGCGCAATATAGAGATGTCTTGGCAGCTGCAAAGCAGGTGGATCCTGCATTTTACCAACTGGAACAATCATATTTTCAGATCTTTTATGCGGTATTAGTAGATGAAGGTCTAGATTTATCACTTTTGCAGCAATTAATGCTTTATTCTCTAGCTGAACGTTTAATTATTTCCCATGATCCTCACCAGCGCTTGTTTGATGAGTTATCCATGCGGCCATTATTCATGTCTTTATTAACTCAGCGTTATGCAGCAGAACCTCAATTAGTAACATTGCCTTATTCCTATCGGTCATCAAAAGCCGTGCTTAATTTCCAAAAGGTATTGTGTTTGTTAGAGAATAACTTGGCAGGCGGCATTGCTGACAATTACGATCAAGCAGGCATTGAGGGCGCACCTGATGATGCAAGAATGGGCGGTGTGCATTGGTATGAAAAGGACAATGGTCATTTATCATTTGACCAGCTGGCTAATTTAAAAGCATTGGCTGATAGTCACGAATGCGTTTTTATCATTAATGTTGGCCGTGATGATGAAGAAACGAAGTCGAAAAAATCAGCGATTCAATTTGCTTATGGTGCACGTTTAATATTGACAGTGCCGGAAGTAAAAGGTCTGCAATATAAGTATGTGGTATTGTGCGATTTAATTGATCCTTTGATATTTGCAAAAGCCGATGCCAACGTTGATCTTGAAAATTTGAGACTATATAAAAATAAAGCTAAAAAAGGCCAGGGCAGTAATCAATTTAGTGTTGATTTCAATTATTTAAATGTTGCGATTTCTCGCGCAGAAGAAGAAATATTTGTGGTGCATACGCCGCATCATCAAACTAATAATATTGCACGGGTGTTTAAAAACACTGGGGAAATTTTGCAGAAAGTATTCGGCATGCCATTGGCTGAGAATATTTCTCCAGAAATAACAGCATTACCAAAAGCATCAACAGAAAAAGAATGGCATAGTGAACAGGAGCGGTTGGCAGAGGAAGGCGTTCATATTGATTTGCTTTCGTCAGCAATGCCGTCTATCCAGAGAGTGGCGATAGCATCCCCTTCTCGTGCTAAAACGCCAAATCCTGTGACCTCGTCTAGTCATACAAAAGTGCAGGCTGTGATGCCCAAAACAAATAAAAAAGTATCCCTCGTTCCGCTATCAGGCCTAGAGGAAAAAAAAGCAGCATGGATTCAGGTATTACGAGCTTTTTCTCCAGAAAAATTTAAAACGTTGCTGAGTGCTTTTAATGGCTTAGATAGAAAGATTTTTATGACTGAAGCTATGCCTACAGATCAGCTTTCAGCTATGGCTATTCTTAGTCTTAAGGCTTCTGTGGGTTCAATTATGAAGAGTTTAAATAAAGCTAAAAAAATGACGGCAGAGAGCAGAAATATTACATTTGGTATATTCACTCTGCTTCCATACGTTGGGCAGTATTTATCTTCATTGATCGATAGCGATACGTTTAGTGTGTGGTTTAAAAGATATGTGCTAACTGAAAATCGTTTACAGTTAGAATTGCAAAGTGCGTCGGGCAAGTTTTTCTTGAATTTAGATTTTGAATACATTCGCCAGGAAATAGCAATTTCTGCTTTTTTAATGGGCATATTGCTAAAAAATAAAATTAATGGCTACGCAGAATCGTTCATGAAGCAATTTCTGGAGGAAACAGAAGCCAATTGTATGACCATGATGAATCATTTGTTGAATACAGGATATGGCATTTCGTTATTGGGATTGTTATTGAAATATGATAATGCTGATTTTTGGAAAAAAGTTGATGATACGTTAGGTGCTATGCCGGAATCATTTGAATTATTCAGCAATCAAGTAAAACAAACTGGCCTTTCATCTACATTATTTTTGTTTTATGCAGAATTTCTAGAGAAAAAAGTGGATATTAGTTTTGATTCAGGTCTTTTGTCTAATTTAGTAGACTTTTCTCACCAAATAATGTACCCAAATAATGAGTTAGCTAAGTATACTGTGGTAACGTTTTTAATGATGTTAGTGTTATCTGAAAAACATGCTTTGCTTGAGAAAATATTTAAATATATTGGAAGTGATCAAGGGAAGTCTATTTTTATTCTTACCATGCTGAGTGATTTAAAAAGTTCGTTATATTCCAAAGAAGCTGGTGGAAAACGTGGGGATTTTTCTGGTTTGGTTGAGTATACAAATTCAATGGTAGGTTTGAAGGTGGTGATAGATTGGTTGAATGGACCAATGGATCTAGTAAAATATCGTCATATCGGCTCTGCAATAAAGTCTGAATATTTTTCGTCTAAAGGTAAAAAAAGTGTTGTTGATAATTTAATGAAAACATCAGAAGGAAGAGCTGTTGTGCAGTGGATAGAAGCTTTGTTAGAAGAGAAAAAGAATTTTGATCTTGGTGTTGATACTTCCAGGTTTCAGTTATATGGATTATTTGCACCAGGCTTGGAGCAAGCTTCATCATCAAGCGCAATATTAGAAACGAGTGCTAATATACCAAAGTAATAATGAATATCACTGACAACGAGGTAGTGAGCTATTGTAACCGTTCACGGCCTTAGCTGTCATTTCCACCTAAGCCGTCATTCCCGCGAAGGCGGGAACCCATCCATAATCATATTCTGCTGTTTGTTTGGGATAGTTTCCCGCTTTCGCAGGAATGACAGCTAAAGAAACCCGTGAATAGCGACAAGCTATTTCTGTCGTGCAACTTTTAACGGATGTTTGTTTTCCAACCTTAACTGCTTCGCTTTTTGCAACCTATCAACAGTAGCCGCACACACCAAATCACCCCAAACATTAGTAACAGTCCGGAATCGATCTAATATCCTATCAAATGGCAGCAATAAGCCAATAGCCGATATGGGCACATTCACATTTTTAAGCACCATGACCATCGTAATCAAACCGCCTTCAGGAATACCCGTTGCACCCATACCAGCCAGAATAGCGGTAATAAAGACACCAATTTGTGCTGGAATCGATAAATCAAGTCCTAGAATTTGACAGAAAAATAAAGCTGAAACCGCTTCATACATTGCAGTACCTGCAAGGTTGATGGTAGTTGCTAAAGGCAATACAAACTTTGCAACATCATCATTAATATTTTGTTCTTTCGCAACCATGAAGGTCACAGGCAGTGTCGCCATGGAGCTTGAAGTAGCAAAGGCTGTTAGTAAGGCATTGGAAGCCGATGCAATAAATTCGCGAGGATTTTTCTTAGCAACGAAGGCCAGAAAAGCTAACTGCCATAAGAACTGTAAGCACAATCCAGCTAAGAAAATAACAATAAATAACAGCATGCCTTTTAAGCTTTGCAGTAATAAATGCTGTAACGACGCTTCAGCAACAGCGGCTCCCAAGAGTGAAAATAAACCGATAGGCGTTAAATACATCAGCCAGATAATCATCCTAACTAACACATCACGTAAGCCAACAAAAAAATTAATCACTGGCACCGCAGTTTTTCCAACAGAGATACAAGCAATAGCAAAAACAATGCTGAAAAATACAATCGGCATAATTTCATATTTTGCAGCAGCTGCTACAATGTTGGGTGGAAATAGGCTTAAAACATAAGTCGAAAAAGGCACGGGCTGTAAATCAATAGGGGATGCATTTGCTAAAATTAAACTGGGCGGGATGCCAACGCCAGGCTTGAATGCGTTTAATAGGACTAAGCCGATGACCACGGCTATGGATACACTAAGCATGACATAGCCTATGGTATAAATACCAATCGACCCTAAGCGCTGCATATTACCGATAGAAGAGATAGCACTGACAAGTGCACAGAAAATTAAAGGCAAGACAATGAGCTTCAATAGATTTATAAATAACTGACCAATCCATTGAATAGTAATCATTTCTTTAGGAAAAAAGATACCGCAAATAATACCTAAAGCAATGCTCACTAAAATAAGAGGAAACATATAGTTCTTCAAGGTAACAGCTCCCTGCGCTTAGCCTGAATCTTATTATAAACGTTTAACTAGCGGGAATGATAGCGGTTAAGTGTAGAATTTAACTTCTGATTTGCTAAAAAAGGGTCTTATATGTCTTATCTGCTAGCTATCGACCAAGGAACCACAAATAGTCGCGCCATTATTTTTGATGCGCTAGGCAATTTGATCAATCAGCACGAGATTCTATTAGCACAATCCTTTCCTAATGATGGCTGGGTTGAGCAAGATCCTGAAGAGATGTTTCATCATTCAGTTGAATGTTGTCGTCAGGTGCTAAAGAAAGCTAACTTGGAAGCAAGGCAAATAGCAGGCATCGGCATTTCAAATCAAAGAGAAACGACGATTATTTGGGATGCGAATACCGGAAAACCTATTTATCCGGCTATTGTTTGGCAGGATAGAAGAACCGCCGCTATTTGCAAATCTTACACCCAACATCCTATTAATGCTTCTATTAGAGAAAAAACGGGGTTATTTTTTGATCCTTATTTTTCAGCGACCAAAATAGTGTGGTTATTAGAAAATGTAACTGGTGCTCGTACACGTGCTGAACGTGGAGAGTTATTGTTTGGCACAGTAGATACGTATTTATTGTGGAAGCTAACAAAAGGCAAATCACATCTTACTGATATTACCAATGCATCTAGGACACTGTTATTTAATATCCATACACAGCAATGGGATGCTGAGATCTGTCAGGCATTAAATATTCCAGACATTTTGTTGCCTAAGGTGTTGGATAATGCCGCTGATTTTGGTTATATCGATCAATCCTTACTGGGCGCTGCTATTCCGATTGTGGGCATGGCGGGAGATCAGCATGCAGCAACGGTGGGTCAGGCATGTTTTCATGATGGGATGGTAAAAGTGACTTATGGTACGGGTTCTTTTATGTTGTTAAACACCGGAACGAATGTCATTCAATCCAGGAATCAACTGATTTCAACGATTGCTTATCGCGTTGATGGAAAAATAGCGTATGGCCTGGAAGGTAGTATTTTTTCAGCAGGTGTCATTGTTAAATGGTTAAGAGATAAGTTAGGTTTAATTGCTGACGCATCTGAAACTGAACGTTTAGCGCAAGAGGTTCCAAATAATGGACAAGTCTATTTGGTGCCGGCTTTTACTGGTTTAGGTGCTCCATATTGGGATCCTCATGCACGCGCAGGTTTCGTCGGTTTAACATTAGATGCTAATCGAGCGCATTTGGTGAGAGCTGCCTTAGAGAGTATCGGTTATCAAACGCGTGATTTGTTAAATGCGATGGTCAGTGATAGTAAATTGTCATTGGATAAGTTGCGTGTCGATGGCGGTATGGTTGTTAATAATTGGTTGTTACAATCCATCGCGAATATATTGGATGTAGAGGTACAGCGGCCTACTTGTATAGAAACTAGTGCGCTGGGGGCGGCTTATTTGGCAGGGTTGCAATTAGGTATCTACCAGTCGCTTGATGATATTCAGCAGTTGTGGCAAATGAAACAAAGTTTTCATCCTGATATGTTGGCGTCGGAGCGCGAGTCTTTGTATCGTAAATGGAAGAAGGCGGTTAAGCGGTTGGGTGGTATTTGATGGTGCATCTATCCCCACACCCAGGCGCAGCTTGCTCTATTCTGCGGTGAAGCAAAGCCGCATTGTGTAGCCTGGATGAAACGAAACCCGGGTTTGTCGATTACACAATTACTATCTATTTTTTCAACGTAGGATGCTTTTCCTCACCCTCGTCATCATCAGCAGAATTTACAACCGTAGGTGCGCTGCTTGCTGACGCAGGATGAGCAGCAGGTGCAGAGCTGGTGTTAGAATGGGTCGTTAAAGTAGAGTCGCGTTTTTTAGAGGCGGCACTTGTAGGTTGATTTGCTCCTAGGCGTTTATTAATGTCACTATCCGAGTTATGTTTGTCATCACTCTGTACTTCATCTATTACACCGGTACTTAGGTCAAGTTTTTTATCATGTGCAGGATTCTTTTTAATTCGCGTAACACTAAAGGCAGCGCCTGCTACACTAACAAGGGCGCAAACACCCGCAATTACGTATTTACCACCAAATACGCCAGCCATCGTTCCTGCTCCTATTGCAGGTGCTGCACCGCCAGTAATAACAGTGAGACCAACAATAAGGCCCGCAAAGGCGGCAACGGCAACTGTAGCACCTATCCAGAATCCCACCTTTTGTGCGGTACTCATTTGTTTATAGCTATTTTTAACGCTGCGATAGCCGCTGGTTATTTTATTCTTTAGGTAGCTAAAAATGCCTCCTTTATTCGAAGATTCTTTGCTTTTTTTAGCTGCATCTTCATTGCCATCTAATGTGCTTTTTAATGTAGTTAATGCGTCCTTCAAAGATGTTTTGGGGTTGGATGCAACTAATTCCTCAGCTTTTTTTTCTATCTCGTCAATGTGGAAATCTGAGATCCCATCCTTAAAGAGTGCGTTTTGTTTAGCAGCAGCCTCTAAGACTTTGATTTGAGTGATGACAAAATTTACATCGGAGCTTGCGACAATTGATTCTTTGATCTTTGCGAGATCTGCTAAAGAATTTACCGCAGGAATGTCGGTAATTTCTTGGCCAATTATATCAGTTGGAAGTGGTGATATGACAGGTAGTGCCGTTTCTTGTCTTGGTTCGGCTGCAGGGATTTCAACATTTGCATTAGTAAAAGTATGCTCTTCCGGTAATACAGCATCTTTCCAAGAAGTAGTTGGAGCTTCTGGTATATCATTTGTTATTTGTGGTGCATTTTGTTTAGGCTCAGTGATAGTGGTGCTAGGAGAAATGTTGATTTTTTCATGGATAGTTAATGTGTATTTAAACGTAACATCTTTTGACTGAATTTCGCTACAAATAGCTTTTACTTTTTGTAGTTCTGCTTCGTCTGCAGCACGCATGCGTAATGTTTTTTCTGGATGCGTGCTTTTGAAGGCCGTAATCATGGCTCTATAAGTTTCCGTGTCTTTATCATTTGTTGAGATGCTTGTGCTTTTCACAACAAATGAATTGGTAACTTGATTATTTACTCTTTTTTGAAAAAGGACAGTAGCGTTTAGCGCATCATTATTAGTTTTTTCATGACCCCATTCCTTGCCCAATGTGGCTTCTATTTTTTTTATTGCATTCTCTGTTGTTAGATTAATGTTTTCAGATTGAATTTGAACAGTCGGTGTTTGTACGAAGACGGGTTGCTTTGCAATGGGTTTTTTTAAGATGAAGCTTTTCATGGATTCGCTTAAATCTTGGTAAGTTTTTCCAAGATCTGATCTGGAAGTAGTGGTGCTCAAGATGTGGTTTAGTGACGCAATAAATTGTTCTCTTTTTTCGTAAGTATCAGGCAGTGCTATGGCTTGAATATCTTGAATTGCTTTATCAATCACTTCAATGCTTTCTTTGCGAGCGCTAGTTAAGTTTTTTTCAAGTTTAGCGTGTTTTGCTGTAATTAATAATGTAATGGCTTTATTTTTTAAGGTAATAGTATCTAGATGGTCATTAGAGTACGCTGTAAAATTTTCCAAGGTGGGTATTATGTTATTTTTTAGAATAACTAAATCTGATTGTTGTTCTGAAAAGGTTGCTAGTGGTTTTAGGAGCATCGCATAGCGAGGAATGTGTTGCATTGGTTTAATAGTATTAGAGAGCATACCGCTGGGTTGAAATCGATCGTTAATTTCATTTTGTTGCAGTTTAGGTAAGCTCAGTAACAGTTCTGAAATAGTAGAATGAGCGCCCATGCATTCCATCAACGAAGAAAAAAAGGTAGATGGGATCGCGCCCATTTTCTTTTCCACTAAGCGTATGCCAAAAGCGACGGCTTTTGTTTTTTCTTCCGGCGTGTCATAAGTGCCATTAATAATATCGGCTTCACTTTTTGTTAGCGCAAAGGGATTGTTCTGAATGGCATAAAAAGGTCTCAGCAAGCGTTCAAATTTTTCTTTTACTTCAGGGGTAAGCGTTGGCATGATGCCTGCCATCACCATGATGATAGTGTTCATGCTGGCATGAAAAGTAGCCTGCTTTTCATAAAATTCCTTAATGGCATAGTGAGCTTTATTCGCTTCTTCAATATTATATGGCATAGCTGCTTTTCCATTAAATGAGATTTCTTACTTATTATTATAAGCCGGTTTGCTTAAGTAAGACTGAATAAAACATAACTATTTAAAAAATAACAATATTATTATGCTTGCACCTGTTAAATCGATGGGCTAAATTAGCAACTGCTTTGTTAGCCCGAATGGGCAAATAAAGCATCATCATTTAACTGATGGACTTGATCATACGACAGGTACCTATTTCAGGAAGCAATTATGAACATTTTAGATTTTTATAAGAAAAAAGAAAGCGGCGAAAAAATCAGTTTTATTACTTGTTACGATTACACCAGCGCACGATTATTAGCACAAACCTCCATCGACTGCCTCTTAGTTGGTGACAGCTGTGCCATGACCATGCATGGCTACAAAGATACGTTATCCGCGACCATAGATATGATGTGCTCGCACACGGCGGCTGTTAGCCGAGGGGCAGGCGATAAATTCATTGTCGGCGATTTACCCTTCTTGAGCTATCGCAAATCACTCAGTAAAGGGGTTGAGGCAGCAGGTGCTTTAATGCAAGCCGGCGCACATGCCGTCAAATTAGAGGGTGCGGCAGGAAATTTAAACTTAATTAGGCATTTAGTTGAATCTGGTATCCCTGTCATGGGCCATTTAGGTTTAACTCCACAATTCGTCCATGCACTAGGCGGTTATAAAGTGCAGGGTCGCACGCATGCGGGTGCAGAGCGCCTAAAAGAAGATGCATTAAAATTACAAGCAGCCGGATGCTTTTCTCTAGTATTAGAATGTGTGCCAGTTTTGCTAGCAAAAGAAGTCACGCAATCATTATTAATTCCAACCATTGGTATTGGTGCGGGTCCTTATACAGATGGCCAAGTGTTAGTTTTTCAAGACATGCTAGGCTTGAATACAGATTTCAAACCAAAATTTGTCAAACGCTTTGTGAACGGGTTTGATCAATTAAAAAATGGTATTGATACTTACGTGAATGACATTCAATCTGGAGCCTTTCCGCAGCATGAAAACTATTACGAACATTAATGAATGGATAGCTCTTAAAAAAACATTCACTAATCAAACAGTGGGTTTTGTTCCAACGATGGGTAATCTGCATGCAGGGCATTTAGCCCTGTGTGAACGATCAACATTAGAAAATGATATAACAGTGGTTAGTATTTTTGTGAATCCCACACAGTTTAATCAGACCAGCGATTTTGATCTTTATCCGCGAACGCTTGAGCAAGATCAAGTGTTGTTGGCTGAAAGAAAAGTAGATTATTTATTATTACCAACAGCAAATGATTTATACCCCGATCAATATACAGTGCAAGTTTCTGAAAATGAATTAGGCGCTGAGTTGGAGGGTGAATATAGACCAGGTCATTTCACTGGTATGCTGACCGTTGTCTTGAAGCTTTTAAACCTAGCATCAGCGACATCAGCCTATTTTGGTGAGAAAGACTATCAGCAAATGTTGCTGGTCAAAAAAATGGCCCAGGCATTATTTGTTCCTACAACGATTATTGCTTGTGAAACCATGCGTGCAGAGGATGATTTAGCGTTAAGTTCACGTAATAGCCGGTTGACGCAGGATCAGCGTCAATTGGCATTACATTTTCCACGTTTATTAAAAACAGCGATGACCGATGAACAAGTCACTGCAGAATTATCTGCTTTAGGTTTCAAAGTCGATTATATTAAGCAGAAGTGGGGTCGGCGCTTAGGCGCTGTTTGGCTTGATCAGGTTAGGCTTATTGATAATATTCCTAGTTAGGAGAATTAAACATGTTGTTGTGTTTGGATATTGGCAATACACATATTTTAGGCGGCGTTTTTCAAGAAGGGCAGCTAGTGTTGCGCTTTCGTTATGCCACGACTTTAATTGGTACGGCCGATCAATTTGGTATTTTTCTGTTGAATATTTTGCAAGCTAACCAGCTTGATCCTAAACGCATAGAGGCAACCGCTGTTTGTTCAGTTGTCCCTAGCATTGATTTTACGATCCGACACACAATGACGCAGTATTTTTCTGGCACGCCACATTATGTTTTAAGGGCTGGTGTTAAAACAGGATTAAACATCAAATATAAAAATCCCAATGAAGTGGGTGCGGATAGAATTGCTAATTCTATAGGAGCTGTGAATGCATTCCCTAATCAAAATATTATTGTCATCGATATGGGTACGGCCACAACGCTATGCGCAATTAATAAAAATAAAGATTATCTAGGCGGCGCAATTTTACCTGGCCTTCGCTTAAGCATGGAATCATTAAAAAGTAACACCGCAAAATTGATGGAAGTAAATATTGAAGCACCGACTGGTTTTGTCGGGCGTACGACAAGAGAGAGTATTCAATCTGGTTTGTACTATGGGCAGTTAGGTGCATTGCGTGAGTTAATAGCAGGGTTTAAGCAGGAAGTATTCTCAAATGAGCCTGTTAAAGTTATCGGCACCGGTGGTTTTGCGCGTCTTTATAAAGACAAGGCATTATATGATGTTTTGCTGCCAGATCTTGTTTTGCAGGGGATGTTAAAAGCTTATGAGTATTCTATTGTCGAAGAATGATATACTCCTTGCGTAAGAAAAATAACAATATAGATAACACATAAACGGCGGGCCCATGAAAACGCAACCAACTGAAATATTTGATTTATTTGCGACAACTCCAAAAGGGCTAGAATTATTACTAGTCGATGAGTTGCGAGCGTTGGGAGCAGAGCAGCCCGCTGAAAAATTAGCTGGGGTGAGCTTCAAGGGTAGTTTAGCCATGGCCTATAAGGCCTGTTTGTGGTCTCGTCTAGCTAATCGCATATTGCTAACACTCGCCAAATTCCCAGCGTCAACACCTGAAGAATTATATGCCGGCATACAAAGCATAGCTTGGGATCAACATTTAGATCCTGAAGGCACGCTAGCGGTAAATTTCGTCGTAAATCAATCCAAAATAAACCATACCTTATTTGGCGCCCAAAAAGTAAAGGATGCCATCGTTGATCAATTCCGAGATAAGTTTGGTACGCGCCCTAATGTTGATAAAGAGCGGCCAGATGTAAGTATCTATGTTTATCTTTATCGCGACTTTGCAGCGGTGAGCTTGGATTTATCTGGCGATAGCTTGCATAAGCGTGGTTATCGCTTAAGTACAGGTGCTGCACCGTTAAAAGAAAATTTAGCGGCTGCTATTCTCATTCGTTCGGGCTGGCCGGCTATTGCTAAAGCGGGCGGTTCATTAATGGATCCTATGTGCGGTTCTGGCACTTTGTTAGTGGAAGCGGCTATGATGGCAGGAGATATCGCACCCGGCCTGGAGAGACCGTACTTTGGTTTTTGGGGTTGGAAAAAGCATGAAGCAGGTATTTGGCAAGACTTAGTGGAAGAAGCAGAAAAAAAGCGCGAGCAAGCCTATGAGAATTTGCCAATCATTATCGGCTATGATCAAGATCCTGCTGCTATTACAGTAGCGATTGAAAATATCGAACGTGCGGGTATGCGCGGTAATATCCATGTTGAAAAAAGAGAGCTTGCAGAGTTTGAGCCAAGAGCTAATATCAAGCCTGGTTTAGTGGCTACTAATCCTCCCTATGGTGAGCGTTTAGGTGAACTAGATGAGTTACAGCCATTATATACTTTGTTGGGCGAGCGTTTAAAAGCAGGTTTTACCGGCTGGCAGGCATCCGTTTTTACGGGTAATCCTGATCTTGGTAAGGTTATGGGTGTCAGAGCGAAGCACTATTATGCTTTATTTAACGGCACTATTCCTTGCAAGTTATTAACATTCGATTTGCAGCCTGCTTTTTATATCGATCGTAGTCCTGCCGCTGAAAATGAAAGACGTATTCGCTACGCACAAAAAACATTAACAGATGCAGATAAAGAAGCCGTGCAAATGTTTATTAATCGCTTAAATAAGAATTTAAAGCATTTAGGTAAGCAAGCTGCGAACCAGGGTTTGACGTCCTATCGCGTGTACGATGCTGATTTGCCTGAGTATGCTGTTGCTATTGATATTTCTCCTGAATCTATTCAAGTAACTGAATATCAAGCGCCAAGATCAATTGATGCTGATAAAGCCGTGCGTCGTCAACAAGCTGTATTAGCTGTGTTGCCGGAAGTGTTAAACGTACCCTCAGCGCAAATTTTCTTTAATGTGTTGCAGCGAGAAAGAAAGATTAGAGAGTAAGGTCAGTAAAGAGACAGCTAAAGCTATTGCCGTTATTGCGGGCCAGCCACTGTCATCCCGAGCGTAGCGGGGGATCTCCATCTACTACAGTAGCGTAGCCCGGCAAATCTTTTG
>JBAQCP010000091.1:0-8023 GCA_049294295.1 Gammaproteobacteria bacterium
CCGCGCAGGCGGGAACCCATCCATAATGATACTTCCGCTGTATATTAGAAATGGGTTCCCGCCTGCGCGGGAATGACAGCAACCGTACCATTCTGCAGATGCAACCTACTAACTCACAGAAGACATCCACCATATTCCCATTGACGACCACCCCTCTAGTGCAGTAAATTTGGTCACCCCAATATTAATTATCTGAAAATTATGCAAATTCTAAACATAGCTGGTTACAAATTTATTGCTTTGAGCAATTTAGAAACAGTTCAAGCAGCTCTCTACGCTAAGTGCGAAGAGTTTAGTCTGAAAGGGACTATTTTATTGAGCGAAGAGGGGATTAACATCACACTCTCTGGGTCTCCACAAAATGTTCAATTCTTTCAATCATACTTAAATGAAACCGTCCCGTTTGCTGGCATGCGTTTTCATGAAACGTATTCGCCCGATTTACCATTCAAACGCTTAAAGGTGAAGATCAAGCCAGAAATTATTACTCTGGGCCAACCAGGCATTAATGCTATCGATAGCCGTGCGCCCAGTATTTCTCCTCAAGATTTTAAGCAGTGGTTGGATGAAAAGCGTGATATTACTGTCTTAGATACACGTAATGACTACGAAGTTGGAATAGGCACGTTTACTAGCGCAAAAAATCTTCATATCGACGACTTTGGTGATTTCCCAGCAGCAACAGCTGATATTGATAAAGACAAGCCGGTTGTTATGTTTTGCACAGGCGGCATCCGCTGTGAAAAAGCAGCTATCTATATGCAGAATCAGGGCTTTAAAGATGTTTATCAGTTAGATGGCGGCATTTTAGGTTATTTTGCAGAAGTTGGTGGCGCACATTATACGGGCGATTGCTTTGTGTTTGATGATCGAGTAGCGGTTGATCCTGCTCTAAACCCTGTTCCCCAAGGCAGCTGATTTGCTGCCTGGAAGTGTGTAGCCTGGATTCCGCTTCGCTTCATCCAGGCTACACCATTCGCCTTATTTCTTCTTCATCGCCGCTAATAGCGCATTTCCCATGCTAGTGTCCAGCGCTGGAGATTGCATCGTTTTCTTGGAAGCAGATCCACCAGATTTGTTTGCAGCAGGCGGTGCCGTGCGCATCTCTTTTTTAGGCACTTCATCTAAACGCATACTTAATTGAATCCGCTTGCGAGGAATATCAACTTCCAATACCTTCACCTTCACAATGTCACCCACTTTTACAAACTCACTGGGTTCTTTTACAAAATGATTTGCTAGCATCGACTTATGAACTAATCCATCTTGATGAACGCCAATATCAACAAACGCACCAAAATTGGCAACGTTGGTTACAACGCCTTCCAGTAGCATGCCAAGTTTTAAATCCGCTAGTGTTTCAATCCCATCTTTGAAGTTAGCTGTTTTAAATTCAGGTCTTGGATCACGTCCTGGTTTTTCTAATTCATGCAAAATATCAGTAATCGTTGGCAAGCCAAATTGATCATTAATGAACTCAGCTGGTTTAATAGAGCGAATTAAGATTGTATTACCCATGACTTCTTTAATATTTTTTTGGTATTTACCCAGAATATTTTCGACCACTGAATATGTTTCAGGATGGACAGATGATGCATCTAATGGGTTGTCGCCATTAGCAATACGCAAAAATCCTGCTGCCTGCTCAAATGCTTTTTCACCCAAGCGCGGAATTTTCTTTAATTGCTGGCGTGATTTAAATGCACCGTTAGCATGTCTAAATTGAATAATATTATTCGCAATGGTTTCATTTAAGCCTGCTACGCAGGTTAATAAAGGGGCTGAGGCGGTATTGATATCAACACCAACAGCGTTTACACAATCTTCCATTACTGCGCGTAGAGAGCGTGATAATTTCACTTGATTGACGTCATGCTGATATTGACCAACACCAATAGACTTAGGCTCAATTTTAACAAGTTCAGCTAACGGATCTTGCAAGCGGCGTGCGATAGAGACAGCACCACGATAAGAGACATCCAAATCAGGGAATTCGTTTGCAGCCAATGCAGATGCTGAATAAACAGAAGCACCAGCTTCAGAGACAACAATACTGGTTAGTTTTAATTCTGGATGACGTTTTTTTAATTCAGATACTAATTTGTCTGTTTCACGCGAAGCAGTACCATTACCAATGCTTGCAAGCTGTACATTAAACTGGGTACATAATTTAGCTAAAATATCGAGGGATTTATCCCAATCATTGCGCGGTGCATGTGGGAAAATAGCGGTATGAGCAAGTAGCTTGCCAGTTTCATCTACCACAGCAATTTTAACGCCCGTACGTAAACCAGGATCTAATCCTATCGTGGCTCTCGTGCCAGCGGGTGCCGCCATTAATAAATGTTTTAGATTGTTCGCAAATACATTAATCGCTTCTACTTCTGCCGTTTCGCGAACGCGCATCATTAGTTCTAATTCTAGCTTTAAGAAAATTTTAACGCGCCAGGTAAGATTAGCCGTATCAATGAGCCATTGATCAGCAGGACGATTTTGATGCTTAATATTAAATTGGAGAAGAATTTTATCGCGGCATGATTGTTCATGGCCTTCATCAAGCGTTAAACTTACACGTAGTACTTCTTCACGCTGGCCGCGCAATAAGGCAAGTGCTCGATGGGATGGAATTTTTTTGATGGCTTCTTGATAGGTAAAGTAATCAGCAAATTTACTGCCTTCTACTTCTTTACCCTTGACTACTTCACTTTTTGTAACGCCGCTGTCCCACACGTAATCTCTCAATTCACCAATCAAGCTAGCGTTTTCTGAAAAGAGTTCCATGAGGATATGTCTTGCACCTTCAAGTGCTTCTTCTGCGGTGGTGACTGCTTTTTCTGCATCAATAAAGCTGGCTGCAACAACGAGCGGATCCTGCGATGGATCATTTAACAATCCTAATGCCAAAGGCTCCAATCCTGCTTCTTTCGCAATTTGTGCTTTTGTTCTGCGTTTAGGTTTGTAAGGCAAATATAAATCTTCTAACGTGGCTTTGTTATCGGCTGCACGTATGCTTTTTTCTAATTCGGGTGTTAATTTATTTTGCTCAGTAATGCTTTTAAGGATCGTTTCTCGTCTTTGTTCCATATCACGCAAGTAGCCTAAGCGTTCTTCTAAATGACGCAAATCAGTATCACTTAGCCCGCCAGTGATTTCTTTACGATAGCGGGAGATAAAAGGAACAGTATCGCCGCTATCTAATAACGCAATCGCGGCGTTTACTTGTTCTGTTCTAACGTTTAACTCAGTGGAGATTACTTGACTGATATTCATAGCGTCCTCTCTGGAAGTGGGGCTTGGTCGTCCTGGTTTAGAAAAGTGCAAGTGTCAGGCTATTCGTCTTTATTTTTTCGATATATAACAACTGTATTGCCAATTAACTGCACAGGTTCAGCTTTATTAGTGGTGCAAATTTCGCTGTAAAGGGCTTCTTTTAACTCGCGGTCGGTGGTTGCAATGCGTATTTTAATCAGTTCATGATGGTGCAGAGCGATGTCGATTTCTTTATGAACAGCTTCTGTTAAGCCTTTGTTGCCAATCATCACTACTGGTTTTAGTTTGTGGGCTTTGGCTTTTAGTTCTTGTCTCGTTTTAGGTGTCAGTGCCATTTTGTATAAATTTCCAGCGTAAAGCCGGCAATTCTATCTTATTAAGGCGGTTCTGCGCTAGGTTTAATATAAATTTAAATAAATCATATAGATATAACAAAAAAATACCAAAATAAATATTTAAGGGTAAAATAAATACATTAATAAGAAAAAAAGGCGTATCTATCTATGAGCAAGATGAGGATTGTTACGGCCATTTGGATGTTGGCGTTCTTAGCGCTGGCTGTCGTGCCTAATACCCAAGCAAAGTCTAAATCTAAGGCGAAATCTAAATCTATTCCTCTACCGATAGCAGCAGAGCAAATTGACCCTCCAGGCGAAAGGATCATTATTATCGATCCTCAAACCCATTTATGGGCTGCTTACAATGCTTATGGCCTCCTGGAGCGCTCAGGTACGGCAACCGCAGGCTCCAGCTGGTGTCCCGATATCAAGCGCAGTTGCCGTACGAAAGTGGGGCGTTTCCGTATTTACTCCTTAGGCGGTCCAAAATGTAAATCTAGCAAATTTCCACTTCCTAGGGGTGGTGCGCCTATGCCTTATTGTATGTTTTTTAATGGCGGCCAAGCCTTGCACGGCTCTAATCAGGTTGTGCGTGCCAATGCCAGCCATGGTTGCGTGAGATTACATGTAGAAGATGTGAGATGGCTAAGATACAATTTCGTGCAGGGACCCACGTCTGAAAATAATTATCGTGGAACTAGCGTCATTGTAAAATCTTATTGATGGAGTCACAAATGGAAATACCTGAAATTTCAGTACAAGAGCTGCAAGCTTTGCGTGAAGCGAAAGCAGACATGATGTTACTTGATGTACGTAATCCGGATGAATATCAATTCTGCCACATTGACGGCCATTTAATTCCTATGAGTGAATTGCCAAATCGATTGAATGAATTGAATCCAGAGCAAAAAATCGTAATTCATTGTCATGCTGGCGGCCGTTCGAGAAGAGCGACTGCATTCTTATTAGAGCAGGGTTTTAAAGATGTCTCTAATTTGCGTGGTGGGATTACGGCTTGGTCAAATGAGATAGATCCTACAGTACCTAAATATTAAAATGGATGTATATGATGTGTAGCCCGCATGCAATGCTGAGGGATCGACGCATAATTATAGGTTTTCTGTAAACTAAATATTGTCGTCCCCGAGAAGGCGGGGATCCATCCTTAATATACACCCGAGTAACAATATGGATGGATCCCCGCTTTCGCGGGGATGACAGCATCTATAGTTTTTATATATCACATTCATAATTACTTTACGATTCATCTATATCCATATTTCCTGTATCCTACTTAAAATATAATATTAAAACAGAATAAAACATCATGACTCAAGCTAGCGCCATCCAATGGCAAAATCCTAGAGAGAAAATATGGGGTTTTCATGTTCATCAAGAACTGCCCCTTACTGATTTTGCCGAATCTTTGGTTATCCAGGAAATGTGCGCTGATTTTATGCAAAAGCATCATATCCCTATCGACGCTAATGATGCATTACTACCCGGCTACGGCCCTCATTTAGATTATATGTGGGAGCTGCGTGTTGAAAGCTTAAAGCAGCAAGCCTTGGAGAAAATGGGGTTAGCGATTTCTTATATGGCTATTAATCGTTTTGGCTTGAGTGGCTATATCCATCCGCTGATGCAAAATATTTGTTTGTCAGATGAAGAAGTCATGCTTGCAGAGGGAAATGAGAACCAGCCGAACGCCATCTGGTTTACTTATAAAGTACCTCAATATCAAGAGTTCTTTTTCAATCCACCTAGAGATAGCAATAATAAAATAATGGATACTAGAACATCACGCATTATGCCTGCTGCTGACATTCATCATCTAAAAGCAGTGGGTAGAAATAATTTAAAAAATTTACCATTTCGTGATCCAAAAGATGTAATTATTCGCGGATTTCATATTCATATGGATTATGAGCCCGAACAAAAAATATTAGCGTTGGCTATTTTTGATAACTTTCTTAGGTATCTTTCATCAGAAAATATGCACCCTACAAGTACTAGAATCTATGAACCCAACGATAACGGCCCGCATCTATTAGCTGGCTGGGAAGTGAAGTTTGAAACAGGAAATAGTCGTATATTAGAAAGAATAGGTATCGCCATCGGTTGGCTAATGTGTAACCGCCAAAATTTATCTGTCTTTATGCATCCCGTTACATGGGAAGAGGGCGATTATGCAGAGGAATTAAAGGCACATAAGGAATATTCATTTTTCTTAGGTATTTTACCTGATTTAGATCTGACATTTTTTTCAAATAAAATTTAATCAATACACCCACCATCTAGATGGTGGGTGTATATGAGTTAGATGTTAATTGAGCTCTAAAGCAAAGGAGGCCGCATGAATAACCGATGCAATTCGAATAGCAGATTGAATACCTAATTTACTAACACCTACTTTTTCTAGCATCTGAGTATGCGAATCGATACACATACCACATCCATTGATAGCTGATACTGCTAAGCTGCATAGCTCAAAATCAATTTTTTCGATGCCTGGACTTGCCATCACATTCATGCGCAATTTAGCGGGTAATGAGCTATAAGATTTATCAGTCGTTAAATGTAAAAACCGATAAAAAATATTGTTCATGGCCATGATGGTTGCTGCGGCTTTTACGCCATTAATTTCGACAGTTGATAATTGCTCTTGATTATCTGCTAATAAAGCATCAATGAGCTCTCTATTTTTACTGGCAAATGCTGAAGCAAGTGCAGTCATCGTAATTTGCTTTTGAGTTAAATCGGGTGCGCCGTCTTCAGTCAAAACTGTCGATAAGTTTAATTTAATATCTTTTGCATAATCGGCTAATTTATTTTTAATGTTTTTCATGGTTTTCTCCTTAAGCAACGACCAATGTGTTTTCGCCTTTCTGCCAATTACATGGGCATAGTTCATCAGTTTGTAAGGCATCTAGTACACGCAATACTTCTTTTGGATTTCTACCGACATTTAAGTCAGTGACCATGGAGAAGCGCACAAGACCTTGAGGATCGATGATAAAGGTAGCTCGTTGTGCAACGCCTTCTTTAGCATCCAAAATGCCTAAGCTTTGTGATAATTCACGTTTAATATCTGAGAGCATAGGAAACGGTAAGTGACGTAATTCATCTTTATGCTGCTTCCACGCTAAGTGAACAAATTCTGAATCCGTACTTGCGCCTAATACTTGGGTATCTCTATCTAAAAAGTCTTGATTGAGACGGCCAAATTCGGCTATTTCAGTTGGGCAAACAAAGGTAAAATCTTTTGGCCAAAAGAATAATACTAGCCATTTTCCTGCGTATGTTTCATTGGTAATGGGTGTAAATGCGGTGTCTACTTGATCAGTTACAACACCGGTTAAATTAAATGCTGGCATAACGTCTTGAATAGATATCATTTTTTCTTTCCTTTGGTTAAGTTCAGCGTCTAAGGTAACGAAAATAGCTTGATTATTAAAATATATCGTTTTTATAATAACGATAATGATTGCTTATGGTAGGTTTGTGATGAATTTAAAAGACTTGAAATATTTAGTAGCACTTGGTGAGCACCAGCATTTTGGTAAGGCAGCAACCGCTTGTTTTGTTAGCCAGCCTGCGCTCAGTATGCAAATTAAAAAATTAGAAGAAACGCTAGGTGTCCAGTTACTTGAGCGAACTAATAAATCCGTCATGCTGACTGAAAGCGGCATCAGTATTATTCAATATGCTAAGCAAGTATTAAGCCAAGTAGATGAAATTCATGAGATTGCAAAATTATCTAAAGATCCGTATGCCGGTGAATTAAAAATTGGTATTTTTCCAACCCTAGCTCCTTATTTATTACCGCATATTATGCCGGGCTTATCCAAGAAATTCCCTAAATTATCGTTTTATTTAATTGAGCAGCAATCAAAAGTGTTGCTAGAGCAATTAAAAAATGGTGAGTTACATGCTATTTTCTTGGCATTACCCATTGCCGAAACGAATTTGAAAATTCAGCCTTTATTTAACGAAGAATTTTTTCTTTGTGCGTCGAATAAACATGCATTAGCGAATAAAAAGAATATTCAAGAAAAAGATCTAAGTGAACAAAATATTTTGTTATTAGACGAAGGACATTGTATGCGTGATCAAGCATTGTCTTATTGTCATCGTATTCAAGTAAAAGAAACGCAAAGTTTTCGAGCGACTAGTTTGGAAACGCTAAGACATATGGTGAGTGCGCAGGTGGGTGTGACATTGGTGCCTAAATTAGCTTGTACCGAGAATGCTAATCTTGCTTATATTCCGTTTAAAGAAGCTAAGCCTATGCGGTCTATAGGGTTGGTGTGGAGAGCTTCCACGGCGAAACAATTGTTGTTGGGAGAGATTGGGGATTGTATTAAAGATTTATTACGCAATGGAAAACAAGTTGAGGTTATATAATGTAGCCC
>JBAQCP010000092.1:0-2363 GCA_049294295.1 Gammaproteobacteria bacterium
AGGATAGATTCCCGCCTTCGCGGGAATGACAGCGCTTCTATTAACTACTTAACCGAATTAATCTAAGCTTTTGATCGCCTTACTACTATTAAACCTGATTAGCCACAACCCTCGTCGTCTTACCATAAATCACCAACACACGCTGGCTAACTGGCAAACGAGGACCTTCACTCTGCACCAAGGAAACAATCTGACCATCTTCCAAGCGAATCACATACTCCGACCCTTGCGCATAATCCAAGCCTTCAACCGCACCTTCATTAGCATTGCTACCAGGCTTAGCTTCACCAGCATTTGCCGGATTATTATAAATCCTAACCACACGCTCAGAAAGCACGACACCCTTTTGTACTTTCTTCACAACACCAACATCAGCATCTGCATAAGCCGTAGGCCCTGACGTGTTTTTAGCACAACCAGAAAAGCCCAACACCAACGCAACAGCACCTACCACTAATTTATATTTATTCATTTCTCTCTCCTCAAAAATACTTCATATATAAAAATCAATTATTAGCTAGTCCGATAATCACAATGCACATCAAACTTCGCCATCGTGGCATCTTGTGCCGTTTCTACTAGAACAAAATTCCATTCCGCTTTAGAGCCTGATGTTCTTTTATGCTTAATTTTCGCAGCCTCAAGACTATACACCTGCATACCATAACTTTGGCAGGCACTATCTAAATTAAAATATACCTTAGGGCTTTTGCTTTTCAGCGTCAGGTTAATTGTTTTGGGACCGTACTGGTAAGTATGCGAATGACAGACTGTACCGTTGTAAATCGATCCACTCTTGCTGCCGTTATCGAATACATCGGTGCTTGCAAATTCTGTGTGGAATGAAAATTTGGAGTGGTTTTTTTGGACAGTTAGGCAGGATGAGATTTTTTGTACTTCTGCATTTGCGCTAGTGATGGTTAGAGTGGCAAATATTAGAGCAGTTAGATATTTGTACATTGTGTTCATCCCTGTTTGAATTTGGGGAAAAATTACCATGGGGGTTGGGGAAAGTCAAAGGGGTGAGATTGGACTTCAACAAATTTAATTCCTGCCCCTGCAAAGGCTACAGGTTAATAGATCTAGTGAATTTATCAAGCAATTCACACCCTAATGTATAAATTGATAGAAAATGCAAAGGAGTGCGCAAGTCATAGAAAGATTTATTTTTATTTTTAATACGTTTGATCTGCCTTGAGTTTAGTAGACACACATTTCTAAAACCCTGACGCTATTTTTTCATACTGCTCAGGCGCTTTGTATCCAAGGTATGAATGCTTGCGCTGTCGATTGTAAAACACTTCTATATAATCAAAAACAGATTTTTTCGCCTCCTCCCTAGTTTGATATCGCTCGTGATAAACACATTCGGTCTTCAGGGAATGAAAGAAGCTTTCCATCGCTGCATTATCCCAACAGTCTCCTCTGCGGCTCATGCTGCATTTTATATGATGATGACGAAGCAATTGTTGAAAGTCCTCTGCTGCATATTGGCTACCCCTGTCAGAATGAAGCAGCAGTCCTGGGCTGATTTTTCGGTTAAGTAACGCCATTTTAAGTGCATCAATCACTAGAATTTCTTTCATACGATTTGACATCGACCAACCAACGATCTTACGAGAATATAAATCCATGACAACAGCCAAATATAACCAGCCTTCGACTGTCGGAATATAAGTGATGTCTGAGACCCAACGTTGATTAGCGGAAGCCGCATAAAATTGCCGAGATAAGTGGTTTTCATGAATAGGCTTTTGGTGATTTGAATCAGTAGTTACTTTAAATTTTCTCCGTGTTTTAACGCGAATATTGTGTTCACGCATCAATCTAGCAACGCGATATTTGCCGCACGGTTCATTCTGGTCACGCAAATCATCGTGAATACGTCGATAGCCGTATGTTTCTCGTCCTTTTTTAAAGCTCGTTTTAATAAGAGCTAGGAAGCGCTTATCGTCGCATTTACGCTGGCTTTCTGGTCTTTTACACCAAGCATAAAAACCAGCTCTGGAAACGGAAAACACAGCGCACATTATTTCAATATGAAATTCTTTACGATGTTCATTAATAAACTGAAATTTCATTTTGCTTCCTTGGCAAAGAATGTTGCGGCCTTTTTTAGTATTTCCCGCTCCTCCTTCAGGCGGGCATTTTCTTTGCGTAGGCGGTCTAACTCATGAAGTAGATTGGTTTGATTGCCTTCTGCATCAGGAATAACGGAGGCTTTATCTTTGGCTACACTGATCCAGTTGTAGAGCGTGCTTTCTTTTAAACCAAGGTCACGGGCAGTTTTGGATATGGGTTGTGGGGATGTTAAAGCTAATCTAATTGCTTCTTCTTTGAACGACTTGTCATACTTACTCATT
>JBAQCP010000093.1:0-6180 GCA_049294295.1 Gammaproteobacteria bacterium
CGGCAAAAGATTTGCCGGGCTACGCTACTCGCAATGACGGCAGAGGACCCCTACTCTTCCAACTTCAAAAACATCTGCCGATAATAACGCAATTCCTGCACCGAATCCCTAATATCCTCTAACGCCAAATGCCGAGACTCTTTCTTCACGCCATTATAAACCCGGGGCGCCCAACGCAACGCCAACTCTTTCACCGTACTCACGTCAATCATACGATAATGAAAGTACCGCTCAAGCTCCGGCATGTAACGCGCTAAAAATCGTCTATCCTGCCAAATACTATTCCCACACAAAGGTGACTTACCAAATGGTACATGCTGCTTTAAAAATTCCAGTGTCAACATTTGTGCTTCTGCTTCTGTCACCTTACTTTCTTTAACACGCGCCACTAAACCTGAACTATTATGATGCTCAGTATTCCACTCATCCATACCGTTTAATAATTCATCGGATTGATGAATAGCAAGCACAGGGCCTTCTGCGATCACATTTAAATTGGAATCTGTCACAATCGTAGCCATTTCAATAATGCGATCATGCTCGGGATTTAAGCCGGTCATTTCAAGATCAATCCAAATAAGATGTGAAGCCTGGGCTGACATGTTGTTATCCTTGAGTTATTTTTAAAAGATACGAATAAGAAATAATACCGTCTTATTGCAACAGAGCAAACGAAAACGGTATTGATTATTATTTGTGATGAAAGACAAGGCGATGGCTGGTATCTTGCTCTTGCTCTAAATAATCATCATCACTAGTGTGTGCTAACAAAAGCTCAGAATCATGAGATACAGGTACAGTTGCAGGTGCCTTACCAGATTGCATAACGATAACACCAACGCCAGCACCTATTGCTGCACCAAGAACCATACCAGCAGGGCCTGCACCAAAGACTATTCCTCGGAAAGCAGCGGTACTAAGCTCTTTAAACAGATGTGGAGCCGCCCAATAGGTAATACTAAACGCTGTTGTTGCAAGACTACCCAAGATAGAACCAATCACTTGGCCTCTTCCTGCAAATTTAACCGGCTCAGGTAGGCTCGTGTCGACACACGGATTAAAAAACGTTCTACAATTCATATTTACACTCCATTAAAGATCATCATTTGATCTACTTATCCAATAAATGTCAATGCATATACATTTGCTGCTGAAAACCAGTTAGAGTACCATCTGTGTCTCATTTTAAATTGGTTAACTATATATATGTCCAATCTAGCAATTGCTGTTGCCACTTACATCGCTTATTTATTTGGTTCTGTCTCAAGCGCCATTATTGTGTGCAAATTAATGGGCCTGCCTGACCCTCGCACAACAGGTTCACGCAATCCTGGCGCTACTAATGTATTACGCATAGGCGGCAAGAAAGCGGCATTAATCACATTACTGGGTGACATGTTAAAAGGCGTCATTCCCGTTTTAGTCGCTACCTGGTGGGGCTTTGATAGCCTGGGCGTTTCCTTGGTATTGTTAGGTGCATTTTTAGGACATTTATTTCCTATCTTCTTTCGTTTTGAAGGTGGAAAAGGCGTGGCGACCGCATTGGGTGGATTACTAGCATTGTATTGGCCAATAGGATTAAGTTGGATTGCAACTTGGTTAGTCGTTGCTGGTATTTTCCGCTACTCTTCGTTAGCGGCAATGACTGCATCGTTATTAGTGCCATTTTATACTTGGTTTTTGACAAAGAATTTGACGTATGTCGTTACGATTTCCGTGATTAGTTTAATTTTGATTTTACGGCATCATGCTAATATTCGAAAATTGTGGCGCGGGGAAGAGAGTAAGATTGGGAAGAAAAAAGTTTAAAGCTGTCATTCCCGCGCAAGCGGGAATCCATCCAAAATATACAGCTGGTGTAAATTTATAGATAGATTCCCGCTTGCGCGGGAATGACAGCTACTACTTACAACAGCTACCTACAACTGCTCCAACGGCCAACGCGGACGCACTTCAACGCTCAGATCTTCCCGCTCACCAGCCATCAACCGCTGACACCCCACATAAGCAATCATCGCACCATTATCCGTACAAAACTCATGCCGAGGAAAAAACAACTTCGCATTCAACTGATCACACATCGCATGCAAACTACGACGCAAGGCTGCATTCGCACCCACACCACCGGCAATCACCAACTGTTTATAACCCGTTTCTTTCAACGCACGGCGGCATTTAATCGTTAACGTCTCCACCACTGCATCTTCAAATGCACGCGCGATATCCGCTTTTGTCTGCACATCTAAATCAAGCTGCTGCGATGTCTGCAGTGCAAATGTCTTTAACCCACTAAAACTAAAATCTAATCCTGGTCTATCTGTCATTGGCCTAGGAAATGTAAAGCGAGCAGGATTACCTTGCTCAGCGAGCGCTGCCAATGCAGCACCACCCGGATAACCTAATCCCAAAACCTTAGCTGTTTTATCAAACGCTTCGCCCGCCGCATCATCCAAGGTATCGCCAATAATTTGGTAGTGACCAAACTTTTCTACTTTCACCAACTCCGTATGGCCGCCCGACACTAACAACGCCATAAATGGAAAAGACGGCGGCTCAGGTTCTAAAAAGGGCGCAAGAATATGCCCCTCTAAATGATGCACGCCTATCGTTGGCACATTCCAAGCAAAACCTAACGTTCTACCTATCATTGCCCCTATCATCAGTGCACCTGCCAATCCTGGACCTTTGGTATAGGCAACACCATCAATGTCTTGACCCGTTAATTGAGCCTTTGCCAACACATCTTCAATCAAGGGAATGGTTTTAAGCACATGATCACGCGAGGCGAGCTCAGGGACCACGCCGCCAAAAGCGGCGTGAATATCTGTTTGACTGTAAGTGGTATGTGCAATCAACCCTTGTTCTGAAGAGTAAATCGCAATACCTGTTTCATCACATGATGTTTCTATCCCTAATACACGCATCTTTTTTACCCTAATTTTCTTTGTAATTTTGGCGTACTTGGCGAAGAAGAACTTGAGCTGCTACTGCTGGAAAGCATGGTACGAGTAAAAGAAAACATATTTCTAGGAGAGACTAGCGGCGCATCCGGATGACTTGCGATTGCTGCACGCGGTGGATTTCTAAATTCCTCCCAAGAAACATAGAAATTCTTAGTGCCCATGGGCTTTTCAGAAATAAGGCTCAGCAAAACAGCTAAAAATTTTGAGGGCTTTTTATTGCGCTCAAGCTGACTATCGATATACTCGGATATTATACCGTTAACCGATTTTAGATCTGCCATTTGTGCCTTTCCAAGATTGGCAATAAATTTTGCGACAGAACGTTTACTTTTCCCATAGATAGCTTCTGCTCTTACCAACAAATCAATTGCTAGTGCTGGTGAATAAAAATTTTCAATTGTTTTTAAATCGTCAACATCCCCATTTCCCAACACCCTAACCGTTGATAATTTTATTAAACCATCCCCACGGTGTACCTCAATAATTCGTTTAGCTGCTTCTAAACAAGCTTCATCATCATCCACATACAGTATGTGCTTGATATCATTTGGGGAACAGCCCTCAATAAAATAAGAAAACATATTATATTTTTGGCCTGCTAGTCGTTTCGCTGCATATTCTGCTGGAAGTTGGGGGATTGAAATTAAGCTACGAAAGACCTCATTTCTCTCTCGGTGTTTTATTATTTCCTCACTGACAGTCAGTTGCCCTTTATTAATTTTTCTTTGAATTCCTTCATAGTCTGGTAAATAAAATTCGTCATAGGCTACGCCAATACCTTTATTAAGGCCAGGATCTGCTGGCGTGATAACACCATGTACAACAAATCCTTGTTTTTTCAATTCATCAATTAATTGATATCGTGAAATGCGTACCGGAGTTTTATCACCTGAAGAAGACATGTCGTAATCATTTATCAACTGCTCATGATCAGCTAAATCCATATTAGTAAACAAGTAAACATTCAAATAACCGTATACTTTTAAATGATCCAATAATGTTTGATTAATCACATGATCTCTATCATCATTTACAAGTAATAAGGTCTTATCAACATCTAAAAACACAAAATAACTCACGGTATTATTCCTCGTTTTATTTTAATTATATTTTTTAAACTTCTAAAATCGGTGTCACTTTACGCACAAAAAGACGCGGTCCCAGCAAATTAACACATAAGCCACTCACAATTAGCAACGCTGCCATTATTTTCCACATTTGCATAGACTCGCCCAACACTAGGTAAGAACAGAGCATGCCAAATAACGGAATCAAAAAAGTAAACGGTGAAATAACTGAAATAGGATATCTACTTAACAAAGCATTCCAGGTGCCATAACCAAACCACGTAGATGCAGCAACAATATAACCAACTGAGATAATAGTTAATCCAGCGAAATGCGGTGCATGCGTGAATAGACTGCCCGTTCCCTCAAATACAAGAGAAAGTATCAGCAAAGGCAGAAACGCCATAAAACTGCCCCAGACAACTAAAGCTAACACATCGATATTTTTAATCTTTTTAGAAATCAGATTACCAAGACCCCAAGTCGCTGCCGCGCCAATCACTAACATAAATCCTTGCCACGTGAGTTCGCCGCCTAAATGTAATCCGATTAAACCAATGCCAGAAAAAGAAATGAGCGCACCTAATACTTGCCAACGATCCAATTTTTCTTTGAGGAAGGCCATCGCAAAGAAAATGCTAAAGAAGATTTGTACCTGCAACAATAAAGCAGCAATGCCGGGCGAAGCCCCCGCGCGCATCCCAAAAAATAATAGTGAGAATTGCGTAGCGAACATGACTAGCCCATAAAGCGTGATTAACCGTAATGCAGGGAGTGATGGTCGTTTAATAAATAAGATCGCGGGGAAGCTAGCCAATAAAAACCGGGCTGCGCACAAAAGAAACGGCGGCAGCTCTATCAAACTGAATTTGATGAATAAGAAATTACAGCCCCAGACGGCAGCTAGTATAATAGCGAGTACAATATGACGTGGCTGCATGAGTTCCTCTTGTTTCACTCAATCTGATCAAATAATGCGCTATTCTTCCCGATTTTGGTCATTTCGTCAATCAATTTCATCATCCACCCCCACCAGACCTTTGCATTTCTCTCTTTCAGGCATTAGAATTGGCGCCTAATATTATTTCAACCAAGGTAAAGCTTCCGATATGCCAACAGTACGCGTAAGAGATAACGAAAATTTTGAATTGAGTCTGCGTCGTTTTAAACGACTATGTGAAAAAGCCGGTATTTTAGCCGACCTTAGACGCCATGAATTCTTTGAAAAACCAACCTGGAAACGTAAACGTAAGAAAGCTGCTGCTGTTAAGCGCTACCAGAAGAAGATTCTGCGTGAGCAAATGGCATTAGAACGTGATCGTCAGCCTATTGGCACCGGTAAGAAAGAAGCTGCTTAACCAGCATCCGCGCTAATACGTCGGAATGCCTTTACTGGTTTGCATCGCGTACAATTTTATTGTGCCTAGGGGAGCGTATTGTCTCCCCTTAATGCTTTTCTTCATTTAACCCTCTCCTTCATTCATTAATGAGTATTAGACTATGACGTCAGCGATCAAGGATCGAATCCTGGAAGATGTAAAAGCCGCCATGCGCGCTCAAGCAAAAGAACGCCTACAAACCATTCGCCTCATTACCGCCGCCCTAAAACAGCGCGAAGTAGATGAACGCATTGAGCTAAACGACGAACAAGTGTTAGCCATCCTAAATAAAATGATCAAACAGCGCCGTGACTCCATTACTCAATTTGAAGCTGGTAACCGCCCTGACCTAGCAGCAAAAGAAGCTGCTGAAGTATTGATTATCCAAGAATATTTGCCTCAGCAACTAAGCGAAGCAGAAATAGAGCAAGCCATTGACGCCGCATTTAAAGAAACCGGCATTACCTCTGCGAAAGACATGGGTAAAATCATGGGTGTATTAAAAGCACAATTATCTGGCAAAGCCGATATGACCGTTGTGAGCGCTAAAGTAAAAGCGAAATTAAGCTAATTGATTGTTTCGGGGATGACCTCACGGGCATCCCCAACAATATCCCGCACTCTTGACGCGCTACTACTGCGCTGTCATTCCTGCGTAGGCGGGAACCCATCCATAACACACCCCATACCCTATATTTAAACAACGATCGACCTATGGATTTATTGTTACCCCATCTTGCCAGCAGGATAGGTTCCCGCCTGCGCGGGAAT
>JBAQCP010000094.1:0-5561 GCA_049294295.1 Gammaproteobacteria bacterium
TGACAGTAGTGGCTCGCAATGACGGCAGTTACTCCATCCGGGGGCTTCAGCTCCCACAATAACTCCATATTTATTAAATAGATGGCTCCCCATCACAACAAATTTTATATAGACGCTATAATTAAAGAAAGATACTGAAAGAAGGAGTAATCGCCATGGTTGATTTCCATTTGGTAAAATTCCATCCACAAGCTTTCTTCAAAGCTCCGCATGATGTTATGTTGGCTAATGATTTATCTCGGTCTGAAAAAATTGATGTACTAAAACAATGGGCATACGATGAGCGAGAAATGTCAGTCGCCGAAGAAGAAAATATGCCGGCTTTAGATAAAGAGCGAGTCAGTGTATTGGGTGAGATTCAAGAGACATTGATCGAGCTTGAGTATAGCAATGGGTGTGCGCCTACTAAGCAAGGTGGGTAACCAAGCTTATAGTGCAGTTACCCCATTTTCTTGGAGGATTGTGGAGGCTCAGGGTTGGGCTCTGATGGTGTGGGCTGATAAGATGTTCCTAGCTTCTCCATCGTAAAGTCTGGCTTTAATTTCATTAATTCTGCGTAAGCCTTCCCAAGATTGCTACCTTTTTTATCGATGCTACAAGCCGTTAAGCCTTCTTTTTTATGAAAGCGCTCGCCTAAAACTGTTTTTTTATCTAGGCATTCAGTTAGCACGGCAATTTTTTTGTCCGTTGGCAACAGCATAATTGCACCTAATAAGTCCTTTTTCGGAATTTCTAATAGGTAATTGGCGGACTTTTGCAAAATGGAGGAGATATCATGTTCAATAGCTTGTTTTTTTGCAGGGTTCAAATGAGCATATCCCTTGATATATTCATTTAATGCTTCTTTATATTGGCTTAAAGCATAGTGTATTTGGCCTTTATAAAAGTGTGCTTGATTATCTTTTAGGTTAATTGCTTTTTGATAATACTTTAATGCTTCTGGGTAATCGCCTTTGTATTGATAAAGCTTACCGCCATTTAAATAAGTACCTGCATTATTAGAATCAATTTTTAAAGCATCTGTTAGGTTATTTAACGCTAAATCTAATTTTCTTGTTTGAATATGAGTGAGTAAAAGTGCATTGTGTAATGCATTTTCAAGGACAGGATAAATGCTGCTAAGCAGACGAGTATCTTCTTCTGGATTTAATTTTTCTTGTTTAATGACTGATAGCGCTTGAGTGTAAGATGCGATGGCTGCTTCGTAGTCTTTTTCACGATAGGCTTCTTGACCTTGTTTTAAAAGATCATTGGGGTTGAGGTTATTGTCAGGCATGGCCATCTTCCTCTTTGTTCTTCATGTTAATTTAGTCTAGCATGCGAGCTATATTTAAAATAGTAGGTGTTATTTAGCAGTAAAACCAGAGGGTTGTGGAGAGTTAGGTGATGGATCAGACTCTACCGTCATTGTGCTCACTACTGCCATTCCCGCGAAAGCGGGAATCCATTTCAAACATAAGCAGAGGTATCGTTATAAATGGGTTCCCGCTTTCGCGGGAATGACAGTGGTGGGCTGTTAGGAATGTTAAGTCTGAGCAAACATATCCATGAATTCATTCACAGGCATATTATCCAGTTGCTGTTGGTCAGCAAATAAAGCCATCAAACTACCAACCGTTTTTTCACTGTAATGCGTTGCTAAATTCACTTCAAATTTCTTAATCATTTCAGGAATACCTTCTTCACGTCGGCGTCTATGACCAATAGGATATTCAACAACCACCTTTTCGGTTTTTGAGCCATCTTTAAAGAAAATCTGAATAGAGTTCGCAATTGAACGTTTTTCAGGATCAAGATAATCTTTAGAAAATTGTTGATCTTCTTCCACAGTCATCTTACGTCGCAATTGATCAATGCGTACATCGTCAGCAAATTCATTTTCATAGTAATCCGCTTTAAGATCGCCGTGTAATAAAGCAACGGCTACCATATATTGTAAGCAATGATCTCTGTCTGCTGGATTATGTAATGGACCTGATTTGCTGATAATTCTAACCGCTGATTCTTGAGTGGTTAGAACAATTTTTTCAATTTGATCTAATTTGTCTTTCATCTGTGGATGTAAAGCAATGGCACATTCAACCGCTGTTTGTGCATGAAACTCAGCAGGGAAGGAAATCTTAAACAAAATATTTTCCATCACATATGTGCCAAGCGGGCGATTAATTTTGAGTGCATTGCCTTGCATAATGGTGTCGTAAAAACCCCATTTTTTTGCCGAGAGGGCGCTTGGATAGCCCATCTCACCTTGCATGGTCAGCCAAGCTAATCTAACAGCGCGACTGGTTGCATCGCCCGCTGCCCAGGATTTTCTAGAGCCAGTATTAGGTGCGTGACGATAAGTGCGAAGGGCGGCGCCATCTAACCATGCTTGAGATAATGCATTCATAATCTGCTCATGAGAGCCGCCTAATAGTTGGGCAGCAACAGCAGTTGAAGCAATTTTAACAAGCAATACATGATCAAAACCCAAACGATTAAAACCATTTTCAAGTGCTAATATGCCTTGAATTTCATGTGCTTTAATCATGGCAGTCAGTACATCTTTGATATATAAAGGCGCTTTGCCTTCCATCAAATTTTTTCGGCTGAGATAATCGGTTACCGCTAAAATAGCGCCTAAATTATCAGAAGGGTGTCCCCATTCAGCAGCAAGCCAGGTATCGTTGAAATCTAACCAGCGCACTATCGTGCCAATATTAAAAGCCGCTAAAATTGGATCTAGCATAAAAGGTGTGCCAGGAACGCGCGCACCTACTGGAACCGTTGTGCCAGGAATAATAGGCCCTAACAATTTTGTGCAAGCAGGGTATTGCAGCGCTAAAATGCCGCAACCCAATGCATCCATTAAGCAATGACGAGCAGTGCTATAAGCTAGTTCGCTATCAAATTTTTTGCGTGTGACATAATCTGCAATCGCTACAAATTCTTTATCGGGAGCAGGCCGCGTGTTTTCATCAACCATATGTAAAGACATGATTAACCCCGCTCTTTAATAGGCGTAAAGGGTCTAGGTGTAGGTCCGTCATAAGTTGCTTCTGGGCGAATTAAACGATTATTTGCTCGCTGCTCAAGAATATGTGCACTCCAGCCGCTAATGCGTGAAATCACAAAAATTGGGGTGAATAAGAAAGTAGGGATGCCGCAGAAATGATAGGCGGTCGCGCTATAAAAATCTAAGTTAGGGAATAAATTTTTCTCATTCCACATGACATTTTCAATGCGTTCTGACACATCATATAGGTAACCATCACGCGCTGTCTCAGACATTTTTTTAGACCAAGTCTTGATAATATCTGAGCGTGGATCTGATATTTTATAAACGCGATGACCAAAGCCCATAATTTTTTCTTTATCAGCCAGCATTTTTTTAATGCCTTCTTCAGCTTGGTCTGGTGTTTTGAACATGCTGATTAAGCGCATCGCTTCTTCATTCGCACCGCCGTGTAAAGCGCCGCGCAAAGTGCCGATAGCTGAAACAATAGCAGAATAGAAATCAGATTCTGTTGAGGTGGTAACTCTAGCCGCAAACGTAGAGGCATTGAATTCATGCTCTGCGTATAGAATAAGCGACACATCCATACAGCGGCGAGCTTCTTCATCAGGCTTTTTGCCGTGCAGTAGTTGTAAGAAATAACCTGCGATGGATTGTTCTTCACTATTCCAAGGTTCAATGCGAACATTGTTGCGATGGAATTGATACCAATAAAGCAGCATAGCGGGTGTGCATGCGATTAAACGATCTGCAATATTACGCGCATCATGCTGGGTGGATTCTGTTTCTAACGTGCCTAGCATGGAAACGCTAGTGCGTAACACTTCCATAGGATGGGCTGAGCCTGGAATGGTTTCTAATAGCATTTTTAATTCATTCGGTAGGCGGCGCATTTTAATTAATTTTTCACGGTATTTTTGTAACTGTTGCAGCGTGGGTAATTCACCATAGATGAGTAAATAGGCGACTTCTTCAAATGTGGAGTGCGCTGCTAATTCATGTATATCATAACCGCGATAGGTTAAGCCTACGCCTTCTTTGCCGACAGTAGAGATGGCGGTGCTGCCAACGACGATCCCTTCAAGGCCGCCAGTTTTTGGGGTTGCTGTGGTCATTTTGCTTTTCCTTGTGCAAAAAGTTCATCTAATTTATGTTCGTAGCCGTAGTAGTCTAATACTTTGTATAATTCTTCACGCGTTTGCATATCTGGTACGGCAAAGTTTTGTGAGCCTTGTGTTCTAATTATTTCATACGTTTTTTCAGCGGCGCGGCTCATGGCTCTGAATGCGCTTAATGGGTAGAGGATTAATTCTATGCCAACGTCTTTTAATTCATGTTTGCTGAAAAGAGGGGTCATGCCAAATTCCGTAATGTTGGCGAGTACTGGGATATCAATAGCAGAGGTGACTGCTTTGTATTGCGCGAGTTCTGTCACACCTTCAAAAAAAATCATTTCCGCGCCCGCTTCAACATAGCGGTGAATTCGCTCAATCGCTAGCTCTAAGCCTTCAATCGCTAGTGCATCTGTGCGCGCCATAAAGACAAAGTTAGGATCGTATTTAGCATCCATTGCCGCTTTAATGCGATCGCACATTTCTTCAGTTGAGACGATTTCTTTTTTGGGGCGATGTCCGCAGCGCTTAGCTTGAACCTGATCTTCCAGGTGGACACCAGCAGCGCCAGCTTTGATCATGGTTTTAATCGTGCGTTCAATATTAAATGCAGATCCCCAGCCAGTATCTATATCAACCAGCAAAGGAAGATCGCATGCGCCGGTAATGCGAGACACATCATCCGCTACATTGGCTAAATTGGTCATGCCTAAATCAGGCAAGCCAAATGAGGCATTTGCAACGCCTGCGCCAGACAAGTAAATAGCTTTAAAGCCAGCATTTTTAGCAAGCAAAGCGGTGTACGCGTTAATAGTACCTACAATTTGTAGAGGATTTTCTTGAGAAAGCGCCTGTCGCAGTCCACGGTATTCCATATCCTTGGTTACCTTGAATTTTTGATACATTTGATAGGGGTGTTGAAAGAATTTTACTCCCCGGGACGGACTCGAACCGCCGACCCAGTGATTAACAGTCACTTGCTCTACCGACTGAGCTACCGGGGAATATGTAAATTTGCATTCACATTAGGAGGGGAATATTAATATCGTATTTTGTAATCGTCAATGAAATTTTTCATTATTTTTCATTTATTCGGGGGGTTTTGGGGTTGTTGCTATTCGCTGATTATATGTTGTGCATTTTGTTGTTAATGTGTGCACATTTGGAGTCTCGTCGTCCCGCGCGAAGGCGCGGGATCCAGTGAATGCTCAGCTAAGCCATCTTAACATTCCCCGCAAGCTGCTGTCTGGGTGGCTGGGGTTGTTTTTTCGCTCCAAGCGCGACATCCATGTCGCTTACATCGCCATCCTGGCGATGAAGTCGCTACAAAACAACCCCGACCACCAGACAGTAGCTTGCTCCGTTCCTTTAGGTCCGTAGCAATGTTTAGAGCGGAATATGAAAATATTTATATGTAGCCTGGATGACGCGCAGCGACAGCCGGGGCTTTTTCT
>JBAQCP010000095.1:0-14690 GCA_049294295.1 Gammaproteobacteria bacterium
CTACGCGCCTCCTCGAAGAGTAACCCACTCGCTATGTAATAATATTCAATCCTTATTTCTTCACCGCAGGCGCAATAACCGGCGCCGGTGCCTTCACCACATTCGTAAAGCCATTCATATTATTCAACGTATACACCGTACGTAAAATCTTAAGCGCCTGGAACAATTGGAAGTCATCTTGCGCCAGTATCACATCATTACGATCGAGTATATTAGGCGTTCCTGGGCTTGTTCCTGCTAAATGATTCTTTAATTGATATTCTTTGATAGGTTCTATCATCGCAATATCTTCATCTCCGCCTTTAGCCTTCTGCACATGCAAATCTTCAATTTGCACATCAGGAATAATGCCTACATTTTGTATCACGCGACCAGAAGGGGTGTGATATAACGCAGTCGTTAGCTTTAAGGCGTGTGTTTTATCTAATGGGATCACCGTTTGTACAGACCCTTTACCAAAACTAGTCGTACCGACAACCAACGCACGGCGATAATCTTGTAATGCACCGGCTACGATTTCTGAGGCAGAAGCGGAGCCGCCATTCACTAAGATCACAACAGGTGCGCCATTTAAAATGTCGCTACCTGTTACTTTGGCACTATATTGTGCTTCAGGTAAGCGTCCTTCTGTATAAACCACGACATCCTTAAACTTATTGTTAATATCTTTAGGGTTTAAGAAGTTATTCACTATTTGTACTGCACTTTCTAGTAAGCCGCCTGGGTTGTTACGTAAATCTAAAATTAACCCTTTAAGCTGGCCGCCATTTTTAGCTTTTAAATTTAAAATAGCGTCATGCATTAGTTTTGCAGTGGGTTCTTGGAATTGTGTAATGCGTACATAACCGAAATTACTGTCTAGCATCTTACTTTTAACGCTAGCAATCTTAATAATTTGACGATTCATCTTGAAAATTAAGGGCGTTTTTTCGCCTTTGCGCAAAACGGTTAATGAGACTGGTGAGCCTGCTTTACCGCGCATTTTCTCAACCGCATCTTGTAAGGACATTTCACTGACTAGTTTGCCGTCGATTGCAACGACGTAATCGCCTGGTTTGATGCCGGCTTTTGCAGCTGGCGTGTCATCCATAGGGGTTACAATTTTCAAAATACCAAATTCAGGGGTGACTTCAATGCCCACGCCGCCAAATTCACCGCTGGTGGTCATTAGTAATGTTTTATAGGCTTCATCATCCAAGTATTCAGAATGAGGATCAAGGCCGCTGACCATGCCGCGAATGGCATTGTCTAATAGTGCTTTGTCGCCAGTATGCTGGACATAGAAATCTTTGATTAGCGCAATTGTATTGGTAAAACGATTAATGTCCTCTTCACTCACCTGGCCTTTAGTATCTGGGGTTTCTGGTTTGGTGTTGGCCGTTGGTGCAGGTTTGGTAACGGGAGCCGGCTCCGTTGCAAAAACAGGTGGCAGGATAATGAGTGACATTGAGGCAAGGATGGATAATAGTAATGTGCGCTTAGTCATTTCTAGTCGTCCCTGGTTTAATTAGATTCATTATACCATTACTATTTTGCTTGCGCGCACATACTGATTATTTTAATGCTTAATTTAAGGCGATAATGGATGTCCCTGTCATCTCTTTGGGTTGTTCCAAACCTAATAAATAGAGCATAGTTGGTGCTATGTCAGATAGTTTGCCGTCTTTTTTAACAACTTTTGCTGGTCGTCCCATGTAAATAAAGGGTACGGGGTCGCTCGTATGGGCGGTGTGCGGCTGATTAGTTTTTTTATCAAACATCATTTCTGCGTTACCGTGATCGGCGGTAATAATGCATTCGCCGCCTACTTCTTGTAGTGCTTCCACGATTTTGCCTAAACATTGGTCGATTATTTCAATGGCGGTGACCGTCGCTAGGAAATCACCTGTATGGCCGACCATATCCGGATTGGCAAAGTTACAAATGATGACATCAAATTGCTGATTGCGTATAGCCGCAACTAGTTGCTCTGTCACCTGTGGTGCGCTCATTTCAGGCTGCAAATCATAGGTCGCCACTTGCGGAGAAGGAACCAGTAACCGTTCTTCACCAGGAAAGGGCGTTTCAATCCCGCCATTAAAAAAGAAGGTCACATGTGCATATTTTTCAGTCTCTGCTATACGTAATTGTTTTAATTTTGCCTTGCTAATCACCTCAGCAAAGATATGGTCTAGCGATTCAGGTGGATACGCGAGCGGCATGTTAAAGCGCTTGTCATATTCCGTTAGGCAAATAAAAGTACTTAATTGCGGTGGATGTTCACGTTCAAACCCATGAAAATCTTTTTCTATAAATGCTTGGGTAATCTCTCTCGCTCGATCTGCACGGAAGTTCATAAAAATAACGACATCGCCATCTTGGATATGAACGCGAGATTCATGTTCTTGATGGATGGCCGTCGCTTGAACAAATTCGTCAGTTTCGCCTCTTGAATAGGCAAGTTGCAATGCTTCTTCTGCGGAGGTCGCTTGGTAATGCGCTTTACCCAGCACTAATAATTGATAGGCTTGTTTGACTCTTTCCCAGCGTTTATCTCTATCCATCGCATAATAGCGACCGACTACAGATACAATTTTACCGCATTGAAGTTCTTCACATAATGCGTTGATGCCTTGAATGGAAGGCAAGGCACTGCGTGGTGGTGTATCTCTCCCATCTAAAAACGCATGCACATATAGAGCGTTTATTTGTTTTTGTGCCGCTAGCTTTATCATGGCTTGAATGTGTAACTCATGGCTATGGACGCCGCCGGGGGAGAGTAACCCCATAATATGCACCGCTTTGCCGTGGCTTTTAGCTTGGTCTAGTGCGTCATTTAGTGTGGGATTTGTGAAGAAGCTGCCATCTTCTATTGCCGCATCAATCCGTGTTAAATCTTGATGCACAATACGGCCAGCGCCCATATTTAAATGACCGACTTCAGAATTACCCATTTGACCATCAGGTAATCCCACGCATTTGCCTGAGCCTGAAATTAAGGTGTGTGTTGCATTGGCTAGTAAATAGTCCCAGGTAGGTTTATGGGCAGCCGCAATAGCATTATCTTGTGTTTCTTCACGATGACCCCATCCATCCAGAATAATTAAAAGCAGGGGGCGATGCTCATTGGTCATAATCTTCGCTTCTTGTTTAGTCTAAGATGGTTATTATTGGGCTGGTTATCTCCTAAAGCAACCGTTACACTAACCTTTTAGCTCAATGGAAAAAAACATGGACAATAAAAAGCGGCTTGGGTTGGTTAAATATAGCAGTGCGCTATTAGTAGCAGCGATTTCCTTATCAACTTATTCTGTTGGCTTTGCTGGGCAAGGGATCGTAGGTAATGCCGCTTTACCCCCTCCCCCTCCCTCTCAAGAAAAAATCTTCTCACAAGAAGAAACAACTGTGCCAGAAATTGAAGGCAATGTTGCTTTAGCAACGCCCGCTGAGGAGAATGCTCTCGAACAAGACGCAGCTAATGTTCCGGCAAAAACAGATCGGTTTGAAGGGTTTAACCGAGCGATGTTTACATTTAATGACAAGCTAGATACCTATATTTTAAAGCCGGTTGCCACTTTCTATAACAAAATCATGCCTAAGCCATTGAACAAAGGCGTCCATAATGTATTTAATAATATTGATACCCTGACAACAATTGCTAATGACGTTTTGCAATTACACTTATACCAAGCTTTAAATGACACTTGGCGTTTTGGTATTAACACCACCGTTGGTATTGGCGGTTTATTTGATATCGCTGACCGCATCAATTTAAAGCCATACCAAAATGATTTTGGTATGACGCTCGCACGTTGGGGTTGGAAAGATTCTACTTATTTAGTATTGCCATTCTTTGGCCCTAATACGTTCCGTGATGGTGTTAGTATTCCAGTTGATTATTTTGCTTTATCTATTTATCCCTATATTCAACCAACATCAACGCAATACGCTATTTATGCCGTAGGCGTGGTTGATCATCGTGCACAGTTATTGCGTTATCAAGATGTGTTTGATGAAGTCATGCTAGATAAATATTCATTTATCCGTAACGCTTATACCCAGCGCCGCGCGTATCAAATAGAGCAAAATGCTAAAATGAGCTTCATTAGCCCTGGAGAGACCCCTGCGGAACCTAGCAGAGTAGATGAAGTGGCCTCCCCGAGTAATTGATTGGTTATGTTATGCTAAGCGATGTAGTTGATTTTGTTTCTAGGGGGTGTTTAGTGAGTGATCTAGCGATTATTGCAGCATCAACGAAAAGCACCTTATTAGAGATAGGTAAGCAAGCTAATGCGTTGGGAGCGGGACTGCAAAATGCAGCCTTAGGCGATAGAGCGGGTGTACCTAATCCGTCAGTACAATACCTGTTAGATATATCTGATGAATTAATTGTTTTAGCAGCAAAGTGTGATGAATTAACTGACCATGTCTAATAATAAAGAACGACAAGAGCAGCTGTTAAACTTAGTGAAAGCAGCTGTTCAAAAAGATAAAGAGTTGAGAGAGTCGCATCAAATTGGCGACCGCTTTCGCTTTGTTCGCGATCGTTTGCAGGCGCTAGAAACGCATGTTGAAGAGCAATTATCATATTTACGAAAAGCCGACGAAAAGATAGTTAGCGAGCAGGCTGAGGATGAGACCATCGTATATGTTTATCTTTTCAATACTCAAGGTATTATTTTGCAAACCTGGCAAAGAATGCTAACCCCTTCCGTGTTTTACGAGCATAGCGTCAACCGCCCTATCTATGCCGATAAATCTCAAGTTGAAGCGTTTATTCGAAGTAAGGCTAATAAAACGCAGCATGCCTATTTGGCAATCCACCTGAAAAAAACAGACATTCTTCCTAGTCTGGGGGTAAAGGATTCTATTGGGGGTGATTTGGTTAAAGTAAAAGAAGGTTCGTTAAAGCCTAATCGTTTGGTGGCTTTCGTCTATGGCGATCATGATTATGTATTGGGTGCATCCGGTGAGATTATTAAGAAAGTCTAAGTCTAACAAAAACACTGTCATACCCGCGAAGGCGGTACCTATCCATAACATTCCCGGTGCTATATTTAAACTGAGTGAATCTAACGCTTCCTAGACCCCGGACTCCAATGATTGTCTGGAAATTCCCGCACAGGCTCTGTCCCTTCATTCTTATTAGCTTGAGGATTTTTCTGTCCAAGCGATCGCCCAATCGCAGACCCTGAACCTAAAAAGGTAACCAATCGCTTTACCGCTTCACCCTGGTTCTTAACCTTACCAGCCACATAGGTATCTTTAGACATCTCATTAACATCAACTTCAGTTAACTTTTTTTCTTCCTGCGCCGCTTGCTCTAATTTAACCCCATGCTCAATTTGCTGCGCTTGTTGGGTTTGCGGTGCATTAGGCTGTTGAAAATGATTAGGTTGGGTAGTCGATAAAAAGCTCCGCTTGCTCAAATGCTCGTGTCGATGCTTTTTCTCTTTATCGACTCTGTCTTGCTTAGCATCAACCTTATCAATTTCTTTTTCTTCATTTTCATCGCGTTCTTCGTAATATTCTTCTTCGACTTGATCAAATTTTTCTTTTTTATCAATCTCAGTGTGAATTCTAGATTTGGTATCAATTTTTAGCCCAGTTTTACTGGTGGTGCTATCTTCATACTCTTTACTCTTAGGCGCTTGACGGCAACTTGCGCAAATACTGCCATATACCGTCCCTTGCTTGGTTAAAAGCAAAAAGGCAGACAACGGCTTTTCAATGCCGCAGCTCGTGCAGGTTTTTGTCAGAGTAGGTGGTTTTTTCATGCTCTAAACTATAACACAAAACAATTAAAGGTGCATGCCGCCCTTGCGTGGGTTGGGGTTATTCGATATCCTCAAGTGCTTTTATGCGGGAAACGGATAATATATTGTTAAATTGGAGAATAAATAGATGACAAAAGGACCATCATTACAAGATCCTTTCTTAAACTCATTAAGAAAAGAGAAGATTCCGGTATCGATCTATCTGGTAAATGGTATTAAATTGCAGGGCGTTATTGAGTCATTTGATCAATTTGTTGTATTACTAAAAAACACCGTTAGTCAAATGGTGTACAAGCACGCTATTTCTACCATCGTTCCAGCGCGCAATGTGTCATCGCCTTTTGAATACAATAATAGTGGCTACCAATCCACTAATGCAGGCAATCAAACCGGCAGCACCAAGCCTCCAGTTGGCGCAAAACCTAGCTTTAGCCATGAATAGCGGTGAGGTTTAGTTATAGTGGAAGAGACTAATCGCTCTCCTGTCGAGCGAGTGATCCTGGTCCATGTCAACTTTCCAGTTGGAAAGATGGACGAAGATCTGGATGAATTCAAAGAGCTCGCTGTCTCCGCTGGTGCAGAGATAGTAGCGATTATCACGGGCACACAGCGTGTGCCCGGATCCAAGTATTTTGTGGGCTCCGGTAAAGCAGAAGAAATTCAAGAAGCTGTTTTAGCGCATAATGCCAATTTGGTTATCTTCAATCATGTTTTGTCTCCTGCACAAGAGCGTAATTTAGAGCGTCTTATTAAGTGCCGGGTGTTAGATCGCACCGGCCTTATTTTAGATATTTTTGCGCAACGTGCTCGTAGTTTTGAAGGTAAATTACAAGTTGAATTAGCTAGATTAAAACATTTATCCACTCGTTTAGTTCGTATCTGGACTCACTTGGAAAGACAGCGCGGTGGTATTGGTTTGCGCGGCGGCCCGGGTGAAACGCAGCTTGAGTCTGATAAGCGGATTATTCGTAACAAGATTAAAATGATAGGCATGCGTTTAGATCGTTTACGCGCTCAGCGTGAGCTTGGTCGGCGTGCAAGGCGTAAAGCCATTATTCCTACCATTGCATTGGTGGGTTATACCAATGCAGGTAAATCCACCTTATTTAATACCTTAACGGGCGCCAAGGTTTATGTTGCGAACCAGCTATTTGCAACCCTAGACCCAACCCTGCGCCGTGTTGATATTCCAGGTATAGGTCCTGCTATTTTGGCCGATACAGTCGGCTTTATTCGGCATTTATCACATGATTTAGTTGAAGCATTTCATGCAACCTTAGAAGAAGTTTGTTTGGCGGATCTCTTATTGCATGTGGTTGATGCGAATGATCCTAAAAAAGATCTTCGTATCGAACAAGTGGTCAATGTGTTAGAAGAGATAGGAGCTGCTGATGTACCGCGCCTTATCGTCTATAACAAAATTGATTTGCGTCCTGATGAGTTATCGCCCGGCATTTCGACAGACGATTTAGGTAAACCCAAAAGCGTTAGAATGTCTGCCGTTAGTCATGCGGGGTTAGAAGATTTAACCACCGCGATTGGGGAAATATTGGCGAGCGATATGATCATACAAGAAATCGTGTTACCGCCGAAAGAAGCTAAAGCCAGAGCTGATTTATATCGCCGTGGTGCCGTTCAAGCCGAACATACAGATGAAGATGGCAATGCATGTTTAACCGTTAGATTGTCGCGATTAGAATTAGAAAAATTTCTTAAATTACAGTAGCGTCATCCTGAATTACACTATGTCATCCCGAGCATAGCGAGGGATCTCCATCTATTGCAGCGATTCTCCCGATAGAGCATCTTGACCTTCCCCACGAGCTACCACCTTGTATTAGCTCGCGGGGAATCCAAATCCAACCCCAACCCCAACCACCCGCCCCAGCATAAGTGATTGATTAAACAACAAGAATATCTTTTCGATCAAATGCTGTCGAAATAATAAAAATCACGTTAATATATGCCATTCCAAATGGGGGTGGATAAATGGCTTGGTCATTATTATTAAGTGCTATTGGGCTAGTGTTTGTCTTTGAAGGCATCACTATCTTTGCCTCCCCGACCTTTTGGCGGCGAATGATGCAGCAGATGTTTATTCAAAAAGACCGCAGTTTGCGCATTATTGGCTTTATCAGCATGCTGATAGGCCTAACGTTAGTTTGTATTGCACGTGATTTTTACTAAAGAGAATTAAATTATGGGAAAAAGTGTTGTTATTTTAGGTAGTCAGTGGGGCGATGAAGGGAAAGGCAAAATCGTTGATATGCTCATGGAGCAGGCGTCTGTTGCTGTACGTTTCCAGGGCGGCCATAATGCTGGTCATACCTTGGTGATTGATGGTCAAAAAACCATTCTACGCCTTATCCCCTCTGGTATTCTCCACGCACACGTGCAATGTTTAATTGGCAATGGCGTCGTGTTGTCACCGACTGCTTTATTTGAAGAAATTGCTGAATTAGAAAAACGCGGTGTTCCTGTGACTGAGCGTTTACGTATTAGTGATGCTTGTACCTTGATTTTGCCTTATCACGTTGCATTAGATCGCGCACGTGAAGCTGCACGCGGCGATGCCAAAATTGGCACCACCGGTCGCGGCATTGGCCCGGCATATGAAGATAAAGTGGCGCGTCGTGCCATCCGTTTTAGCGATCTATTCGATGCAAAACGTTTACGCGCTAAACTAGAAGACGTATTGAAGTACCATAATTTTGTATTACAGCAATATCATCAGCAAGAGCCGATTGATATTGATGACTTGATCAATGATTTAAACACCATGATTCCACGTCTTGCAAAAATGCGTGCGGATGTCTCTGCGTTGTTGTCATCCTATCGTGATGAAGGCAAAAACATGATGTTTGAAGGTGCACAAGGCACGTTGTTAGATATCGACCATGGTACCTATCCTTATGTTACTTCTTCCAATACAGTTGCAGGTGCAGCTAGTGTCGGTAGTGGCTATGGCCCACGTCATTTAAATTATGTATTAGGTATTACCAAGGCTTACACCACACGTGTCGGTTCTGGTCCGTTCCCAACAGAATTGCATGATGAAATTGGTGCGTTGATTGCAAAAGTGGGTAATGAATTTGGTTCTGTTACCGGCAGACCACGTCGTTGTGGTTGGTTGGATATGGTTGCTTTACATCGATCTATCGAATTAAACAGTTTTTCTGGCTTATGTATTACCAAGCTAGACGTCTTAGATGGTTTAGAAACTGTTAAAATTTGTACTGGTTACGAGTTGCATGGTCAGCCTTGCGAATATCCACCAGTCGATAGCGAATTGTATGCTGAATGCAAACCAATTTATGAAGAAATGCCTGGTTGGAAAGAATCAACTGCTCGCATTCGTAAATTCAGCGATTTGCCTATCAATGCACAAAAATATCTATTACACGTTGAAGAGTTAGCTGGCGTGCCAATTGATATGATTTCTACAGGTCCTGATAGAAAAGATACCATTGTATTGCGACATCCGTATGAAGACGGTTTGCAGGAAGCGGGTGAAGAAGATTTTTTTGCCGGAGAGAGGACTTGAACCTCCACGGGTTTTATCCCACAGGCATCTGAAACCTGCGTGTCTACCAATTCCACCACCCCGGCGGTGAATTAGAGTGAACTTTATACTTGCCGGGGGTTGGTTGTCAATTAAGTCAGCGGGAATTCCTGTAATTAAATAGGTGTGAAAGTGTTATCTGGTCGTTTATTTTCGAGTGCAGCTAAGTCTGTCAATGCTGAACATGTCGCTGTTACAAATCTAATTAATGATTCCTTGAACATCTTCCAAGATGTTTTACTTCTGCAGCGAAAATCGTTAATCAGCGCCGCAAGTAAGAAAATTCTATATTATAAGAAACCTATCCAGGAAAGCTGGATCTCAACTGTAAAGCAGCAATGCTATGATTTTGTGAGCCCATTTTTTTTAAATATGGGAGAGCTTTTGCTGTCTTTATCTGAAGACATCTTGCGCGAGGTTAGCATGACGGCCAGTTTGCAAAAAGAGGCTGCCGTGCATGATTTAGTGATTGTGGAATTAGCGATTACGTTGATTGAAGGCAATAAAAATCATTTTCAGCCAAAAACAAGTGCTTTTGATCAAGCCTACATATTGGAGTTCTTGCTGGGTACGCTTGATAAGCTGCCTACGATGCAGCATTCTTCTGCGACTGTTTACGACCATCTTTCGCCACAGATTGTAACGCTGAGTGAAATGCTGAAAAGTATTAATGCAAATTTACCCATTAAAATGAATGCTGCCAAAATGCTTTGGAATACAGTAACAGTGCCTGTCGTTCCGCGGCTTGACCGAGTGGTTCAGGATGGCTGTCATCATGTTTTTATTCTGGATCCCGCGCCTTCGCGCGGGACGACAGAGAATGATCTGTTGAGAAATCCAGCTTCAATTGAGCTGCCTTCATTCAGGATGCATAACAATTAAAAAGGATTGTTTTTTTGCCTACTCAAAAATCAAAAAAAGAAACCCACGCAGTTTTTGGCTTGCGTGGTGTAGGACCGCAGATAGCCAAGCAATTAGCGCGTCTTAATATTTTTTCTCCGCAAGATATTTTATTTCATCTGCCAGCTCGTTATCAAGATCGAACCCAAATTCAACTGATATGTCAGACATTGCCAGAGCAAGAGGCTGTTATTGAAGGGGTCATCAAGTCGATTAGTCATCCATTAGGTGGCAAAACGAAACTGTTATGTGAAATACAAGATGCGAGTGGCCGTTTATTCTTGCGTTTTTTTCATGCGCCTTTCCAGGCAAATGCATTTCAAATCGGCACAAGGTTACGTTGCTATAGCACTATTCGCTTAGGTCCAAAAGGGCTAGAAATGGTGCATCCTGAATTTCAAGTCATTCTGCCTGAAAAGCCTGCGCCTGTTGATGAATTTCTGACGCCAATTTATCCTGCCACGGAAGGATTGAGCCAGTATATGCTGCGCAAATTAACAAGTAATGCGTTGACATGGATGCAAGATGTAAAACACATACCAGAATTAATTCCTGACGCGTTGCATTTGACCTATGGACTGCCAGGTTTAAAAGAAGCTTTGCAATTTGTGCATAGGCCGCCAAACAAAACATCCATTGCTCAGTTAATGGAAGCAAGCACATCGGGACAAAAGAAACTTATCTTTGAGGAGTTGTTAGCGCACCGTTTAAGTCTTTTAAATGTAAAGCAAAATTTCCAGGCGCAAAATGCAGTTATCTTGCAACCACAAGAAACGCTTACGCAGCAATTTTTGCAGCGATTGCCGTTTGCATTAACGAATGCCCAAGCGCGTGTTATCGAAGAAATAAAGCAAGATATGGAAAAGCCCAATCCTATGTTGCGGTTAGTGCAGGGTGACGTCGGCTCCGGGAAAACAGTGATTGCCGCACAAGCGATGCTGCAAGCGGTTGAAAATGGTTATCAAGCAGCGCTAATGGCCCCGACTGAGTTATTGGCCGAGCAGCATCATCGCGTGTTTGAGCGCTGGTTAAAGCCATTAAATGTAAACTTGGTGTTTTTATCCGGCAATGTGAAGGCTGCTGCAAGGCGAGCTGCTTTAAAAGCAATTCAGGAAGGTGAAGCATCAGTTGTCATAGGCACACATGCTTTGTTTCAAGACAATGTGGAATTTAAAAATTTAGCCTTAGTGGCGGTTGATGAGCAGCATCGTTTTGGTGTGCATCAGCGAGCCTTATTTAGAGAGAAAGGTGTCAAGCAAGGCTGCTATCCTCATCAATTGGTCTTAACCGCAACACCTATCCCGCGCACATTAGCGATGAGCTTTTATGCCGATTTAGATGTGTCTGTGATTGATGAGCTGCCACCTGGCCGTACACCTATCGTCACAACGGTGATGGCTGCTTCTAAGCGTGAGGATATCATCGTTCGTATTAATGATGCTTGTCAGCAAGGACGGCAAGTTTATTGGGTATGTCCCCTCATCGAAGAATCAGAAGTATTAAATTGCCAAGCAGCAACTCAAACGACCGAATTATTAAAAACATTATTGCCGAATTGGCAAATAGGTTTAATTCACGGTCGTATGAGTTCTGAAGAAAAAAATCTGGCGATGACTGCCTTTCAGCAAAATCAAACACAAGTTTTAGTGGCTACAACCGTCATTGAAGTGGGTGTTGATGTTCCAAATGCCAGTGTCATGGTGATCGAAAATGCTGAGCGTTTAGGGTTGTCTCAGTTGCATCAGCTGCGCGGACGGGTGGGGCGCGGTTCTGTGGCAAGTTATTGCATATTGTTATATCAATATCCGATTTCTGCAGTCGGAAAACAACGGCTAGCCGTGATGCGTGAGACAACCGATGGCTTTAAAATTGCCCAGCGTGATTTAGAATTGCGAGGCCCAGGTGAAGTGTTAGGTACCAAGCAAACAGGAGAGTTAGCTTTCCATGTTGCCGATTTAATTCGCGATAGTGAAATGTTGACGCAAATACATCAAGCAGCAGATGTCATGCTGAAGAATTATCCAGAAATGATAGAGCCGTTGCTTCAACGTTGGTTGGCCGGTGGGCAAGAATATAGAGAGGTTTAACATGTTAGGTAGAGATAATAAGAAAAATAAAAAAATATCAGTATGTAACGAAATTTTAAGCAGCATGCACTTGGTAGATCAAAAAACAAAATTAAAAGTACATGCTCTCATTAAGGGGCATATTAAGGAAATGAGTGAAGACAATATACTTTTAATTTTGGAGGCGGCTATAGCAGAGTGTAATAAAGACATTCTACGTATTCTAATGAGCTGTGGTGTGAACTTGGATGTCGGTATTTGGTTGGCTACTAAATTGGGAGGTGAGCCAACCGTAAAGTTTTTATTGGAAATAACAGCAAGCCAACCCTGCACGAAAGAATATATAGACTCAGTAAAATTAGCGGTAAAACGTGGAGATGAAAAGCTGTTAACGCTTTTGTTGTCACCCATAAGGCATACTTTTGAGGTGGGATGTAAGCCTCTGTTAACCAAAGCAGCAGAGTACGGGCATATACATTTGCTGGATTTTTTTTGGCCTAGAGTGAAGCGTGCAGAAATTATTGCCGCCTTAGATATCGCTATTCAATACTCACAGCTGGAATTTGTTAAAGAATTGCAGCGTAGGGGTGTTTCACTAGATGAGCTTCGGCGGGCTGTATTTTCTCCGGTGTTTTCTGCCGCTAGAAGTAATGACCCTATCATGTTGAATTATGTTTATGAAACTGCACAAGGCGAAGACTTAGGCCATGCTCTTTTTTTAGCTGTTGAAAATAGCTTTATAAGTTCTACTGAATTTATTTTATCTAAGTCTGAAGTGGAAGTAGACTTTATTGAAATAACCAAAGAGACACCCTTGTTAGCTTCAATTCGTGAAGGATGTATTGATTTGTCCAGTCGACTTTTGACTAGAGGAGCCAATCCTGATGGTGTGCCTGCGACTGTTCCTCCTGTGGTGCTTGCTGTTAGAAAAAATTTCCCTGCCGCATTAAAATTGCTTCTGGATAAAGGAGCTTCACTGGTATTGCCTTCATATAACTTATGGCATGAAGCTGTTAAGGAAAATGCTTATCATGTTATTAATATGCTGGGAATTTATTATCGAAAAGATATCAATGAATCGATAGATGCCAGAGGTAATACGGTTTTGCATGTCGCTGTGTCATTAGGCCATAAAGATAGCGTTTTAAAATTAATCGAGCTTGGATCTGATCCCCATTTGCCTAATCTTGCAGGTGAAACAGCGTTGCAATTGGCAGCGCAAAGAAAAGATGTTGCTATTTTTATTGCCATATTTGCGGGGTGGAATTCTTTATCGCCAATGCAGAAGAAATCGGTCTCTCAGGGCGAATTAAACAATTGCACCAATAATGATAATATAAATTTAATTACGTCCTTGGTCGCATTGGGGACTCCCAATATATTTAAAGCATATGAGCATTTTATTTTTAACCCAGACTTGAAAGGTGATATAGGCTTAGATCCTGCATTAGTTGAGCTTGCATTTGAATCAGTATTGGCTGCATCAGAAATGGTGGCGGAAGGAGTTGATTCCCGCGCAATGGTTTTTGCAATGATTGATTATTTTGGGGTGGCAAGAGTCACCACTAAAACATATATTCCCGATATTTCTGAAAATGATTCAATCTCTTTATTGAACTCTCTTTTTTTGGCAGAACCTTTAAACGGGCTGCTTCCAAATTATAATGATGAAAAGAAAAAGCAACAAATAGTTGTTATTAATCTTGCTAAAATGAATCCAAAAGGCATTCATGTTGTAAATACGTTGGCTTATATGTGGTTAGATCATTGTCAACATATGTTGGCGGTATTTGAAAAAGCAGCTGCCTATAAAGTAAATAAGCATTTTGGTATAGAGGAGTTGTCTGATGTAAACAATAGACTTCAGTCTGTTGTCGGGCTGTGTCATTTTTATGTCTTAATGAATGATTTGTATGTTGCAAATGAAAAGACGCGAAATGATGGCCGATACACTTCTGCCTTCAAAGAAGTCGAGAAGAAAATACTGTCGTTAAAAGATGGCGTGGCAAAAAAGCTACGTCAGTGTGAACATGGTGCCGCGCAAGAACAGTTAAAGCAAGTAGCTGCAAAAAAATTAGAAGAGAAAGTGAAAGAACAAAAAAGTGCTCAAGTGTTAGAGGTATTGCGGTTGCACAGTCTACAAGCAGAATATGCGAAAATGAAAGCAATTGAAGATAGGGAAAAGGCAAAAATTATAGAGGATGAAAAGAAGGCCAAAGCATTAGCGGATCTGTCAAAAAAACAAAAGACCTTGGATGTTAAAAAGCCATCTGAAGGGCTGGGTAAGCCTAAGGTTAGCGTTAGCTTATTGCCAAGTAGCAGCCGTCATCGCGAGCGCAAGCGAAGCAATCCTGGCAACGCATCAACGCAGGCAATAGACCTATTTTCAAACTTGCACCAGGTCGT
>JBAQCP010000096.1:0-17885 GCA_049294295.1 Gammaproteobacteria bacterium
AAGGTATTCGTTTTGATCAATTTTAACTCTTTGCACCCTAAGTTGCATGTCCTGTCCTCGCCTTTTTGGGAAAGCATATCAAATTTGAGGACGTTGTGGACGGTTAGGTGTTAGGTTCTGATAATGGTCATTATCGGTTATTTTCTATTAATTAATATGTAATTACAGTGTAATTACATATGTAAAATTTAATTAATGCTGAAAAGTAGCAATTAATTGCGCTGTTCCAACAATATGCTGTTGCATCACTTCCAATAATGAAGAGACATCATTCTGTGTTAAGGGAGGAATATTTATATCTAATGCATACAGCGTAAAAACATAATGATGCAATGCATTTTTAGGTGGGCACGGCCCATTGTACTGAGCTTTATTCCAGGAGTTTTTAGCCGTATTAAATTGATTAGTTGCTTCTGCGAGGACATTCGTCGTTTTTGGAATATTGTATAAAGCCCAATGATAGAATGTGCCGCCTGGAGCATCGGGATCAGATAAAATTAATGCGAATATTTCGGTATTCTTTGGTGCACCGCTCCATTTCAGCCGTGGAGAGATATCCTTGCCATCGCACGTATATTGCAAGGGGATAGCTCCTAGGGATGTAAAGGAAGAAGAGGTTAATTCAAATAATGAAGGATTATTTGCAAAGCTAGTAAAGCTATATAACAGCGTGAAAATAGCAGCAACCAAATAACGCATATAAGAAATCCTTATAATTTAGGTAAATCTAATCTTTAGTTTATATCAATTGGCGACCTGCCAACAACTCCTCCAGAAATACGAGTTTATTAAAGCCGCATAAAACGGGTCCTGTGGAAGAACCCCCAAATGTGCTTAATCTGAGATAGTGGGATAGCGGCAATTTTTAGGGATCATCAGTTACAGGGGTTTATTCGTAAAACATATAATGGTGTGTTTAAAGGTAAAACGATCATGGATAATCGAGTTAGTGCACATGCTGCAAGGCTGATTGCCAATTGCATCATTGCTTATAAAAGTGTTATTTTAAACACAACGTATGAGAAAATGATCCGAGACGGAGTGTCACAGGATGTCATCGATGAATTTGCAAGAGTTTCACCAATTGCCTGGATACATATACTCTTTGCGGGTCGATATAGCTTTAAGAAAAGTAACGACGATATTGATGTGGAAGCGATGGCACAGGCGGTTGAAATGTATTTAAGCAACACTTCTGGCAGGCTGCCTAGCCCAGATTAAGCATATTTAGGGGTTCTTCCACAGGTCCCATGAAGCGCGGGGGCAAGCCTAATTGCGCAGCCATGTAATTTATAAGGATTTAACCAAATGGACAAGATGTCATCGATTCAAGATAAAGCTATTTTACCCTTATCGATGGGTGCACTCGGGGTTGTCTACGGCGACATTGGAACAAGCCCGCTTTATGCTTTTCGTGAATCCCTGTTAGGCTTGCCAGTTTCGCCAGAAAATGTTCTTGGCATCCTATCACTTATTTTTTGGTCATTAGTTATAGTTATTTCCATTAAGTACCTTTGTTATATTTTACGCGCTGATAACGATGGCGAAGGTGGCGTGCTTGCATTACTCGCTTTATTAAAAAGAGAAAATGGCCACACTTATAAATTTCTTTTTCTTGTAGGTATTTTAGGTGCGGGCTTGCTTCTGGGCGATGGTATGATTACTCCTGCTATTTCAGTAGTAAGTGCAATAGAGGGATTACAAGTTATTTCTCCTGCTTTTTCTCAGCTTATCTTACCCTTAACATGTATTATTCTCTTGGCTTTATTTTTGGTGCAGCGCCATGGTACCGCTAAAATTGGTCGTTATTTTGGTCCTGTCATATTGATTTGGTTCATCACCTTGGCAATATTGGGCACCGCAAAAATAATTCAGAATCCAATGGTGATGTCTGCGGTAAATCCCTATTATGCAATTGAGTTTTTTATTCATAATGGTTGGACTGGTTATGCAGCTTTGGGTGGCGTTTTTCTGGTTGTGACAGGTGGTGAGGCGCTGTATGCAGATCTTGGTCATTTTGGCAAAACACCTATTCGGCTAGGCTGGTTTGTAGTTGCGCTACCTGGATTGCTTCTTAATTATTTTGGTCAGGGAGCCTATTTATTACAATATCCGGATGCAATCGTTAACCCTTTCTATGCAATTGCGCCTTCGTGGTTTTCTTATCCATTACTTATCATAGCAACCATGGCAACTATTATCGCATCACAAGCAGTAATTTCTGCTACTTTTTCTCTTACCAAGCAAGCTGTTTTATTAGATCTTTATCCTCGACTACCTATTATTCAAACTTCCGAAAAGAAAAAAGGACAAATTTATGTTCCACAAATGAACACCATTCTCGCAATAGGTACGCTCATATTAGTGATTACTTTTAAAAATTCAAGTTCATTAGCACATGCTTATGGTATTGCTGTTAACCTGGTTATGCTGGGTGTCACTATTATGGTAACACGTGTTGCATATATTCATTGGCATTGGTCAATGATGAAAGTTGTTATAATCTTCTCTTTATTTTTATTTGTTGAAATTGTATTTCTAGGCGCCAATGCGCAAAAAATTATTACCGGGGGCTGGGTTTCTCTTCTCTTCGCAGCTATCTGTGCAATCGTCATGGTAACTTGGCAAAAAGGAATGGGGTATTTAAGAGCCTCCTATTACAAGGAAAAAGTTGATATAAAAACTATAATTGATGAATTAAGTCGCGCTAATTTGCATTACATTCCGAATTTAACAACGATTTTTATTTCTGACCCATATGATAAAAGTGGAGGCGCTTTACTTCACTATCTAAAACTGAATCACATCGTGCCAGAACATATATTGATAGTTAGCATAACAATTGGAAATCATCCTTATATTCCTCAAGCAGAACGTCATGAATTAACCAAACTTGGAAAAGGAATATATCGTTTAACTTTACATTATGGTTTTAAAGATTTAATTGATATACCTGAAGCACTATCGAGTGCTAACAAGAAAAAAATATTTCCTTTTACATTGGATGTTGATCAAGCCACATTCCTAGTGGAAATCGCACAAATTACCGCGACTCGTCGCAAACAAACACTTTTATTCTTCTGGCAAGAAAAATTGTTTGCTTTCCTTATGCGAAATGCTGCGTTAGATATTGAGTTTTTTCAATTACCTTACAATAGAACTGTTGCGATTGGTACTTACTGTGAAATTTAACTATATAAACATTCAGCGATTAAACAGTGAAAAGTTCGTATAAATTTATAACATTGGTTTAATAGATATCCTTTGTTTTTCCTAATGATGGGCGAATAGAATGCACAAGTTTTGCAGTATGATCATTATTTTTATTTTAATGCCAAAGCTTGCTTTAGCCGATACTATCTCTAGTTCATCAAGTTCCATTTTTTCAAAAAAACAATCTAATAATTTTAAAGTGAATGGATATCTAGATTTATCTTACAATTATCTCTATCGGAGCAATAAATTTACCAGTGGAACTTATGATCGCGTATTCGATATTGATCAGAATGGAGTTGCTCTCCAACAAGCTGGTATTACATTAGCTTATCAGCCACAGCATGGATTTGGTGGTTTAATCACCCCTGTTATAGGACGAGATGCCTATATTTTTGCACCCTATGGCTGGAATCCTGATTATGGCTCCCAATGGGTAGGTTTTGCCATTCCACAAGGGTACCTGCAATATGCCGTGAATTCTTTCACCATTATGGCTGGTAGCTTTATTGAATTGGCGGGTGCTGAGAATATTTTCTCTTACAATGATACAAATTTTTCTCGTTCTATTATTTGGGGTTATGCAGAGCCTTTTACAGTCACGGGATTACGAGTTTCTTATAAGCCAAATGATAAACTTACTTTGATTGGTGGGGTAAATAATGGCTGGGATAGCATTCGTGATACCAGTCGCGATAAAACCATTGAACTCGGAGCTTCTTATATCTTTAATCCATTGTTTTTTTTAGCTGCTTATGTTTATTCAGGTCAACAACGCATTACAGATCATACCTCAAGTGGTCCTACAGGACAGCGAACTTTAATTGATGTAATCGCAAGCATAAATGTAACTGATAAATTAAGTCTGGTAGCAAATTATGATGGTGGCTTGCAAACTAAAGCGGCTCTCCCCGGTGGCAATATAGCAGAAGCAGTGTGGCAGGGTGTTGCTGGATATGTAAATTATAAATTTAATGAGAAATGGCTTACCTCATTACGAGGTGAGATTTTCAGTGATCGTAATGGTTATCGAACTGGTGTAGCCCAATCTTGGAAAGAAATAACGCTAACGGCAGATTATATGCTTCTTAAAAATTTAGAGCTACGTGCAGAGACACGGCGGGATATCTCTAATGTTAATTCGTTTATTAAAGCCAATGGAAATGGAAAGAGTAATAATCAACAATCGTTTGCTTTAGAGGGAATTTATAAATTTGGATAAAGCTTGAGGTTAAATCAAGCCTAACCAAAGCTAATTTTTTTGACTGCTACTGACGCCAGTATTCCCAGATCATCAAGCTGTGTCGTTGATGCTCTTTTTTTAGAAGAAACTGTTGATTGCAGCTTAGAAAATATGCCGTGCGATGATGTTGCGACACTTTCTTGCCCATTGAAGAGATTTTCAACTTCAGCATTTGAAAAAATTAACCCAGTTGCCTTTTGCAAATTAATTTTAAATATCTCGTCAAATTGATGGGGAGCCAAAGGATCAATCATCGTTTTTATATAAGCACTGGCAATCTGTTGGATAGTCATTTTTTTGTATAAACCAGGGCCGATATCTAAACTTAATTCACCCATAAAATCGGCGTCTAGCCGCTCAACACCAAAACTGCTATAAAGCCGCTCAATAACACTCTCTTCAAAACACAGATCCAGTGCAGGGATCGGATCAAATGACGATTGGGGCATTAGGAAAATTGTTAATCCAGCTCTCGTACAAATGTCAATTACTTTTTGATAAAACCGTTCAACGCTGTCTTTTATTATTCTTATGTTTTTAATAGCCCATACATCATCTGACCGCATACTGAGAGCGTAAATACAATTCTTAACTGCAAAGGCCATGTCCCCCATTTCAAAATAAATTGCTGCTCGATCAGCACAATACGAAACCTTACTGGGATTGAACGCAATAGCTCGATTTAAATTATCCAATGCAAGATCATACTCACTCAGCATAAAATAAACTCTAGCAAGATGGTGCGCTGCGCTTTCTTTCTCAGGTGTTGACGAAGATACTTCAACCGCCTTGTTGAAATCATTAATGGCTAAATGATAGATCTTTAATTTTAGTAGGAGGGAACCCCGCCTTATTACGGCGTCGAAGGACAGTCTATTTTCACTCATTGCGCGAGTGTAATTCATAAAAGCATTGAAATCTTCCCCAGCAAGCTCACAACGCTTGCCTTGCTCAATAAAATTATCAAATTTATCATTACGCTGCATAACTAACCCCAAAGTTTGTGCTTCATTTAGGGAAGGATATTATCCACTTAACATTAACCCAGCATTAAAGACACTCTAATTTCAACAAAATTTTCTTGCGACTCAATCCGCTGGAATACCCACCCAATCCGCCATCAGCATTAATTACCCGGTGGCAGGGCACAATAATAGAAATAGGATTACGCCCATTCGCCGTACCGACTGCACGACATGCTTTACTATTATTTAAAGCTACCGCAATGTCTTTATAAGAACAGGTTTTTCCATAAGGAATTTTAAGAAGGGCAGCCCATACTTTTTTCTGGAAATCTGTTCCATTTACATCTAATGGTAAATCAAACACTTTGCGCGAGCCTGCTAAATATTCTTTAATTTGCTTTTCCGCTTTTTTAAGAATGATCGTTGCTGGCTCTTTCTCATTTTTCAACATCGGCGCCTGTTGTTTTTTCCATGAAAGATGTTGCAGTCCTTTATCAGATGCAACCAAATATAAACCGCCAATGCTAGTCTCAAGCTTTTTCTGCAAAATAGTCATTTTTATTTCTCCTCTTTCTTTTTCAATATTCCTGCATATGTTCGCCAAAATAAAGCGGCAACGTAGCCTCGCCATGGACTCATTGCATCTATTATTTCTTTTGAATGAAGATCCACGGCTCTCGCCAAAATCAAATCACTAGCCGGAAAGATGTCAGTATCTCGCAATACTTTAAGTGCGATATAATTAGCAGTCCATGGGCCTATGCCTTTTAATGACAGGATATTTTTTAAAAACATATCTACTGCTTGAGTAGGTTCTAATGAAATTCGCTTCTCAATAATTGCTTTTGAAAATTCAACTAACGCTACTTTTCTAGCGGTAGTTGTTTTTAACTTTGTTAAATTAGTATTTATAATTTGTTCTGCTGTCGGAAAATTTTTTATTGTTTTATCGCCAATTTTAATTTCACTCCCAGCAATTTCCATTAATTGATGGACTAACTCTCTGCCTCTTTTAACACTGACAAGCTGGCCGAGTATGGTCGATATTGAGAGTTCAAATGCATTCCAACCTGATGGCAAACGAATGCCGGGATATTTTTTCAATAACTTTTTAATATCTTTTTGAGCATCTAAAACATTGGCAATCACGACAGGATCAGAATCTAAATCAAACATTGCTCTAACACGAGAAATAATCGCATGAATAATCGATGTATCTGGAAAATCTAATGTCACTATTAAACAAGATTTTTTGGCATTATTTTCAATGGAAATTTTTCCAACTTGATTGTTCATCGTAATAATGCGATGCATTTTGCCATCTCCAAACCATTCCAAATCGCCCATTCGATGGTTTTTATAAGATGCCATCAACCCTTCAAAATCGAAAGGAGGGCGATAGGATAACGAAATGTTTATACCCGCACCTTTCACTACTTTATGACGACGCACTTCCCGCGGAATTTTCTTGAAACGATCTTTAAAAGCATCGTTGAAACGACGTATAGAAGAAAACCCAGCAGCAAAAGCGACTTCTGTCATCGGTAAGGTGGTCTCCACAATTAACTTTCGCGCTAAATTAAGACGATTTTCAAATGATAATTGTTTAGGTGTTTTACCAATTTCTTCTATAAATAAACGCCTTAAGTGCCTTGCCGTTACGCCAAACTGAGCGGCAAATTCATCCTCTTTGAATTCTAATAATTCACGGGCATGCAATACCTTGATTGCTCGCTGTACAACCGCGGATTTTCCTATCCAGGCAGGGGACTGCGGGGCGCTTTCTGGGCGGCAACGCATACAAGGGCGATATCCCTTTGATTCAGCCTCATAACGACTATGAAAAAATTCAACATTTTCTCTTTTAGGTTTAGCAGGACAAATCGGCCGGCAGTAAATGCCGGTCGTTTTAACGCCCACAAAAAACTTACCATCAAAACGATGGTCGCGGGTTTTCATGGCTTCATAATAAATGTCAGCTTTCTTCATAGTTTGGAGTATAGCTTAGAGAGTAGAGCATTACTGGCTATTTTCGGACATTATCGTTCTGCCTATAAAATTCAAACTAAATCAGGTAACATAATGATCATTAATGGCTCAAAAGGATAGGGCAAAGCAAGCCAAGTCGCCATGGCGGTAATCTGGTACAACCCCCAATATCCTTACGCTACGAAAGTACGTCATAATAAATCATTAGTATAATTAGGGACTAGCCATGGACAGCACCTTAGAAATTAAAACTCAAGAAACCTATCTTGAGCAATTTTCAAAAGAAGGTGTCGTGGTGTTTAAAAAATTATTGAATGAGACATCTATCAATTTTATTAAAGAAGAATTATCGCATATTCGAGCAGCGGTCTTTGAAAGAATTGCGACGATGGATAGACCTTTGCGAACGTATTCTGATATTGCAGAACGTGAATTAGGTAGGCTTGATTATCGCTGTGGATTTAAGTCACCTATGTTTGAAGAAATAGCTCAGCCTATTATTCACCTTATCAAACAAATGTCGCCTCAAATTGATTTGCGTCATTACTGGGGAGCTATTCCATCATTAGGTAAATCGCGTCCGACTGCTTGGCATAGAGACGTCTATCCTATTTTGAATAATATTGAAGGGCAGAATTTGTGTGAGTTTGATATTGATTTGCCTGCGTATTATTTTACTGTCTTAATACCCTTGGTGAATATTACGGAAGAAAATGGTCCTACTCGATTTATTAAGGGTACTCATAAACAGATGCAGGTTAATGTCGATGAAAAAGATGCTTTTGCACCTTTAGTTACGCCTGGGGATGTGACGATTTTTGATGGGCGGATTTTACATAAAGGATCGGCTAATCAGACTGATAATGAGCGGTTGGTGGCATACATTACGTTTGTGGCTCATTGGTATCATGATCAGACGTTTACGATTAATGATTATTTGTTTCCGGAGTTGGCTTAACTCTTGTTGCGAATTTCAGCAGCAGTTCAACACACCCTAGCCGTGCCATTCCCGCGAATGCGGGAATCTAGGCAGTTAATTTATGTGATCGTACAAAGCTTAGGCATAGATGGTTTTTCTCTTTAACTTATCTTATCCATTGCGGCATGCTGATTTTCAGGAATTTTTATATTTATCAACCTAGGGAAAAAAGGCCCTAATTTTTTGAGAAAATCATATGCCATTAATAATGCACCGATAGCAAATATGACATCTCCCGGTAGACGTAACCATTGCCATAGCAATACAGTATTATAAAATTCAAGACTCCTTGCATGTGCCATACCATGTTCATAGACATCCATTAATTGTGACCAACCAATAGGAAAGAAATTCAAAGCTATCCACAATATAAGACCCGCGTTATACAACCAAAATGCCCAAGTACCTAATCTATCACTCCAGGGTAAACGATCACCTGCTGCGTAACGTAAGCAAAAATAAACTAATCCAATACCCAGCAGACCAAAGGCACCAAACAAGGCTGTATGAGCATGATTTAAGGTTAAAAAAGTCCCGTGCTCATAATAATTAATAAGCGGTGCATTGAGAGTCCCTCCACCGAATACGCCTGCTCCAATAAAATTCCAAAATGATGCGCCTAAGATATAAAGATAAGCTAAATTATAAGTAAAAGATCCATGTCGCTTTATTAATTGGCGATGTTCAATCGCATCAATGATAAGAAGAACGAGTGGCAACACTTCAATAAATGAAAACATTGAACCGAGTGGTACCCACATATCCGGTGTACCTGTCCAATACCAGTGATGTCCTGTACCAATTACGCCACCTAAAAAAATCAGAATCGTTTCAAATAACATTGCACGTTCTGCAAGAAGACGAGAAACTAATCCTGTTCCCATTAAAAGATAAGCTGTTGCGCATGCAGCAAAAAATTCAAAAGATTGTTCCACCCAAAGATGTACTACCCACCAGCGCCAAAAATCGGTAATCGTAAAAGATTTTTCAATCCCAGTTAAAGGTATCATCCCAAAACAATACAATACGGCGACATTTATCGTGCTCGCCCAAAAAAGATGCTCTAATCTAATTCGTCCAGTCCAAAACTCAACAGTAGCCGTTTTTAATCGACTCCAGGTTGGCCACATTCCTCGAAAAATAATGAAACTCCAGAGGAAAAGCCCTGCGCAAAAACCAATTTGCCATAAACGGCCAAGTTGTATATACGATAAACCTTGGTTACCAATCCAAAACCATGACTCATTAACAAAACCCATAACTCCTAAATAATCGCCAATAATCGCACCAGCAATGATAAAAAGAGTAACCCAAAATAAGAGATCCACAAAAAATCCCTGCCATTTCGCTTCTTTTTTACTAATAATAGGTGTAAGAAAAACCGCCGCACTGATCCAAGAAAGCACTATCCATACAATAGGAGTTTGTATGTGAACATCACGTAGGAAATTAAACGGCAAAAAAGCATTAATATTAATCCCGTAAAACCCGGTACGTTCCGTATAGTAATGCGCCATAATCGAACCTACGCCGATTTGCACCAATAAAACGAGCGCAACAATAACAAAATATTGACCTACTTTTCTTTGGCTTGGGGTCATTGGCGCAAAACCCATGAGCACAGGCGTTCTTGGTGAATCATCCGGTGCACTGAGATAACGATGGTAAATGTACAACACAGCACCAAAACCAAAAAAAACAAAACAAAATGATAACCATGTCCAATAAAATGTATTCGCGGTGGGACTATTTCCCATAGTCGGTTCATAAGGCCAATTGTTGGTATAAGAGAAATTTTTACCTGGTCTATGAACAATAGTGGTAAGAGAGGAATAGATGAGAAAGTCAGCGGTTTGCAAAGCGCTTTGATCATCTAAGCTATAGGCTTTCGTCCAACCTGAATTAGAATCATGATTAAGCAGAAAGTATGGAATTTCAGCTTGTAGTTGCTGTATTGCTTTCGTGACGGGTTGAGATAATGTAGTCGTTTGATGACTTAAATCAATCTGTTGTAATGCTTGCTGCATTGCTTTACGAACTACGTATTGATCACCTTCAGATAGATCTGCAAATGATTTCCCATAACGTTGTTTAGCTATTTCTTCTTCTGTGATCCGACCCAAACGTACGAGATATTTTGCAGTGTAGTCTTCACCAAAATAGGAGCCCATGCCATACAGGCTTCCATAATCCATGAGATCAGCACGTTGAAAACCTGCTTTGCCAGCGACAATGTCATCTTCCGTCATAATGACTTGTCCAGAAGGCGTTAGAAATTGTTGTGGCAATGGTGGAGCGAGTTGATATGTTTTATACGTGCCCCAACCCACAGCAGCAAAACAGATGATGGCTGTTATTAATAGAACCCATTTGAGAACATTTGAAACTGGGTCTAAATCAACCATAGCAGAGCTGGTCGTGTTTTGCGCTGCTTTTCCCATCTTGCATATTCCTTATGCCGAATAAATATTTGGCTCTGACGTAAGAGCTTAATTTATAGTAGATTGTAAACTCATGCATCATAGTTGACAACGATAAATTATTTGGTTGCGGCTTTTATTTTCTTGAGAGCTGAACCCTTATGCATAGCCATATGATCAGTTTTGTCGCTTTTAATCAAATATTGCGGTTCCTCTTTTGAAGCATGGACCGTGTAGGTTTTAAATTTAATTTCAGAAGTAATTTTTTTCTTAATCGTCCCTCTAACTCTACCCGCTTCCGAGTTCCATTCAACATGATCGCCTACGTTAAATTCCTTTTTCATTGATGTGATCTCTTATAAATATTTAGAGTGATTCGTTACTCAGCAATCCTTTTTTGTTTAATTTATCTAATAATAAATGAAAATATATAAAACCAGCGTAAGGATACCATTTTTTTGTAATTTTTGATATTTGTTGATAATCCAATTTTGTTTTTAGATGTAGCAATAGTTGTAAATTATTTTTTGCGCCAACATCATCTCCAGGAAACATTTCAATCCTTCCTAATCCTCGCAGTAAAACATATTCAGCAGACCAACGTCCAATACCTTTAAATTTACATAAATATTTCACGATCTCATCATTGGATTCATTTTCCAAATCATCAAATAGAGCTTCATCAGCAATGATATCGGATGATAATTCAATAAGTGTTTTGCATTTATTAGTACTAAAACCTATTTTTTTAAGTTCTGAAACAGAACATTCTGCTACGTCTTTTGGAATTGGAAAGGCATAAAACGTTCCCTCAACATCACACATACTCTTTCCGATATATTGTACAAAGCGATTTTGAATTTGCAATCCTGCATCAAGCGACAATTGTTGGCAAGAAATGGCGTTCACCAGTGCTTCAAATATACTTGGGAATTGGGGTGGTTTAAGGCCCTTAAACTGCATCATAAGAGGAGATATATGTGGATCCTGTTTTGCCATATCATAAAATTTTTGTAACTCACGATTAAACCCTAACATCATTTCTAATAATCGGGTTAATTCGATTTTGATTTTTTTGTTAATTTTTTTATTGACTGATACTAGTACTTCTTTTTTATTTATCTGTTTAATAGAAACTTTAATAAGTTGATTTTCAATGAAAAATAACCTTGTATAACAATTATCATTCCATTGATCAATTATATTTTTGCCTCTTCTACGTAAAGCCCAGACGGTGTAATCTAATCTGAAGGGGCATACGGGATGCAATAGAAATGAGGTACTCATAAATCCTCGGCTATATTATAAAATTAATATACTCTTTCCATGGGTTTCGATGGATTTATAAGGCTGGGTGGAGCTTCCGTACCCCTGAGCCTTTAACTAACCAGACACTTTTTATAAAGCGTACCCTCATACAACATATAACACTGCCCATTCACCGCCTGATAAAAACCAACCTTAGCGCCATGCGTCCCATCCTTCCCTTTAACACAATAATGCTGCTGATAGTAAGTAACGTTATATTGAACTTCGCTCGGATCTCGAATGACAATAAAATTATTGCCAACCCTAAACACCATATCCAATGTAGATTGATTAATATTAACTCGCTTATAATCACCCTGATATTCTATCGGTATCTCTTTTTCCGGCAATTCAGGTAGATAATGCTTCAAAAACTGTTGATATAGTAATTCCGTCCATGCAGGTACCTTATCAAATACAGTATAACCTAATTGATCTTTATAAAGGATGTCATAGACAGCCTCTTCATCATTACTAAAAGTGATATAACCCATTTTTTTCTTGGTAGAATAAGCCCAGATATTACAGCCGCTAAAAGATAATCCCTCGTATCCATAGAGAATATCATCATCAACTAGCCTAATTTCTGTCGCCAAACCATTCAATAGTCTACCTGAGGCTGCACGGGCTTTTTTAATATCAGTCATGTATGCAAAAATAGGATCGCCTATTAATTGCTCCAGAAGTTTTTTCATGTCATTAAGCGTTGTATAATAACCATTGCTATAACAAAAATAGCCGTGATCTACTATCGCAATAGAAGGATAGTCGTAGGCAGGGGAGAGGTCTTGTGTATAAACGCCCGCCACCCTGGTCCTGGAAAATTGGCTAGTGTTTAATTTGAATTTATCAGTCAAATGTTTTTTATAAAGCACTTCCATACTCGTTGAAAATGCTTTTTCTAAAAAATATCCAAGGACAATAATGCCAATTTCTGAATAATGAAATTTACATTTTTTAGTATAAACTGGTGTAATTTTATGTTTGCATAAATATAGAAATGTTTCTTCATCTGGCACTTGATGATGTTTAAAAGGTAGCCCCGCTTGAACGGCCGCTAATTCTCCTTCAGAAAGATCAAATGTATAAGGTAAACCGCTATAATATGAGCATAAATCGCGGATACTAAATTTACTTTTGATGATATCTTGAAAAAGGTTAAGAAAATATTTTGATTCACCATTAACACACAAAGAATCTAAAAAATTCTCATCATCCAATACATCTGCTAAATTATATTTTTCTGCCAAAAAAGAAAGTGAGGCATAGGTTGTCAAACATTTGGTAAATGACCCTGCGCAGTAAATCCTATCTTTATCAACCTCACCTACTATATTAATCGACATCTTAGTCTCCATCATCTACCAAGGCAATGCTTGGCCCATATGTAAAATTGACCGTTTGGACCTGTATCTGGTAACAGTGCGAGCTCAACGCTGGTCTTAATACCGTCCGCTAATGCTAAGGGAGCATTAGAACTACCCATATCAGTTTTCACCCACCCTGTTCCCATAATGACGCGAACCCCTTTTTTAGCAAGCTCGATAGCCGTTTCCAAGCCTAGCCCACGGTTAGCACCCGTAATAAATGCTATTTTTTCCATTTTATTCTCCTCAGTATTGCTAGATTATGGCATCAATCGTAGGTTGATGAAAAGATATACTATATCGTTTTTTATGATAAAATATTTAAAGGAATTAATGTAATATTGAAGGGATGCATCCATGATTACAGCTTATTTGAACAGAAATAAGATTGAATCACATATTATTACCACTGAAAATGAAGCGCTGATTCATGAAGCTCTTTGGATTGATCTACTCACCCCTACAAAGGATGAAGAAGCACTAATAGAAAAACATCTCCATCTAGAAATCCCTACCCGTGAAGAAATGGTTGAAATTGAGATTTCTAGCCGTCTTTATAAGGATAACGGTGGCCTGTATATGACAGCCACGATGATTGCGCAATCATCATCCGCAGAACCTCAGCATGACCCTGTGACATTTGTTTTAATGTCTCAACGATTAATTACCATACGCTATATAGAACCTCAATCGTTTAAAATGTTGAGTAGTCATATCAGAAAAATGGATAAAGAAGATTTAAATGCTATTTGCCTGTTGACGGAACTACTAGATGCAACAGTTGATCGTTTAGCCGATACTCTAGAATTAGTTAGCTATCGCTTAGATGATTACTCTAAAACGATTTTCAAGACCGATCCTAACGATGGTAACAAATTAGATTATAGACATTTAATGCATATTATCGGTGCAAATGCAGATTTAAACACTAATGCAAGAGAAAGTCTGGTGACCTTTAACCGCTTAGTGGCTTTTTTCGAAAAAGCGGTCAGCGCTAAAATACAAGATGACGAGAGACGACTCAGGATAATCGCTCTCAGCAAAGATATTATTTCTTTAAGTGATCATGCTAATTTTCTATCTACAAAAATTAATTTCTTATTAGATGCCACGCTAGGTATGGTCAGTATTGAGCAAAACAATATCATTAAAATATTTTCCGTTGCCGCTGTTATTTTCTTACCACCGACATTAGTCGCCAGCATTTATGGCATGAACTTTGCATTCATGCCCGAACTATCATGGAAGTATGGATATGTTTTTGCTATAGGCATGATATTATTTGCAGCATGGCTGCCTTATAAATACTTTAAACATCGAAAATGGTTGTAACATGGCAGATAGTGTAAAAAATTACGTTACAAGAGACGGTTACCATGCGTTACAAGATGAATACCGCCGCTTACTCAATGAAGAACGCCCCAAAGTTGTAGAAGTTGTTAGATGGGCCGCTGGCAATGGTGATCGATCTGAAAATGGTGATTATATCTATGGTAAAAAACGGTTAAGAGAAATAGATAGAAGGGTGCGTTATTTAACTAAACAATTAGAAAATGCTTTTATCGTCGATGCTAGTCAACAAAAACAGCTTACAAAAGTGTTTTTTGGTGCGACCGTGACATATATAAAACAAGATGGGTCGGAGCACAGAGTTAAAATTGTGGGTATTGATGAGGCAGATTTAGCGCAAGGTAAAATTAGCTGGATTTCTCCGTTAGCTAAGACTTTATTAAAAGGAATGGTGGGAGATGAGGTGAAATTACATATGCCGGCAGGGGTAGAACGGTTAGAAATTATTGAAATAAAGTATTAGGTCTGTTGGCAGCAAACTTAAACTAACAACTGAATCCAACGAGACGCATTTAAAAAAAGCATCCCTCCCGTCATCGCACGCTTAATAGCATGACCTTTACTAGGACCCAACATATATCCCAGCGTAAAACCGCCAAAGATTAATCCAAAGGCATACACATCTTCTTTATATTCGAGAACTTGATTCACAATCATTTTTCTTTGCTGTACAAATTCCTGTTGATCAGCAATCACTTTAGCTTCCAAATTTTTTATTTGAGACTTCAAGCTACTCATGAGAAGCATCCTTATTCCGGCCAAATATATTTTTCATTTGCCTAATGGTAGCAGGGAGGAAAGCAATTTCATTTTTTAGCTTAACTAAATAAAGACCCAATAGCAGTGAAATAGTAAGATTAACACCGGTAATAACAGAAAAAGAGAAAATTAAACTATATTGCTTATCCAATAACGTAATCACAATGACGCCACAAAAGCAAAGCCAGGTAATTATGAGAAATGAGTGGAATATACCTGAGAATAATAAAATGCTAAGCAAATGTCTCACCGACCATTTTGCTTCGGTTTTTGCTAATTCAAGCATATCTTTCGACGTTCTTACAGCACTAGAAGAAAGGTTAGAAATAAGTTCTGTTATCCCTAATTTTTTATCTTCTTCCATAATTCACCTTCAAGTAAAAACGTCGAAAATGCAAATATTACTTACGCATAACTAGAGCCGCAATAAAACCAGCAAGCATCGCAATACCAACTGATTTCACGGGATTTTCTTTTACATAAGTTACTACATTTTCCTGTAGTTCTGCGCCTTTCTCTTTTGCACCTTTGAGAGAATGTTCAAATACATCACTTGCTCTTTCCCTAGCATGAGTCGCTGTTTGAGCAATTGAATCTTTTACATTTCTCAAATCATCACGTAAATCCACATGCTTAATGTCTTTTACATGGTTTTTGGCATCCATAGCAAAGCTCCTTATATTTATTGACATCTTCAACTTACTATTATAGCCCTTTATGGATAGCTCATCAAATTTAGAGAAATAATGTAGAATTTACAATAACATAAAAAACTAGTAAATTAGGACCATGCTCTTATCTTCGTCATAACATGTTCGTTTAATGCTGTGGCCTGTGTTTTAGTAGTTGCTTCCGTATAACAACGTAATTCTGGTGCATTGCCAGACCCGCGCAGATGAATCACGCTATTATCAGCAAGATAAGCTCTTAGTCCATCTGTATAATCCACTTTTTCAATTGTTTGATTCAAATTAAAGAATTTCTGTAAGTTATGCTCAACGTTACTATTCTCTGCTAACAAAGAAAAAAGCTCATTGGTTTTTTCGATGGCAATACCTTTTATGCTGCTGCTATCAGTAAAAGATAGTGAATATTTTTTCACTAATTCACTTAACTTTATTTTATGTTGATTAACATAAGACAGAATGGAAAGAATAGGGATAAAACTATCTCGTGTTGGCAATGCTAACAATTCTCTGCTATCCATTTTAAAGTTGCTGCCCAATAAAACGCCGCCATTTGCTTCATAACCAATAATACTGCTAGGATCTTTTAATTTTAATTCTTCCATTTTTTCGATAACGAAAGGCGAGCCTATTTTGGTTCTGATCACTTGCTTGAATAAGTTAACCCTTTCAACGGAAGCATTAGAAGAAATAGGGGTAACCACGTATTTAGCAGATAGAATAATAGCTGTTAATAGGCCTAGAATATCGCCGTGTATCCACTGACCATTTTCATCACTTAACAACGGTCTATCAGCATCACCATCTGTCGAAACGACAACATCTAAATTATCAACGGTGATATGGTGAGAAACAATTTGTTTATCAGATAAGGTCAATGATTCGGTATCAACACTATAAAAATGTTCTGTTTCACCAAAAATAATAACTTCTGCACCTAGCTTATGTAAAACATCCCCTAATATATCGGCCGCGACACTTGAATGCTTATAAATCCCAACTCTCATATCAGCTAATGCATTTTCGGGGAAAAAGGTTAGGTAGCGATTAGTGAATGCGTTGATGGCCTCGAACGTGAGAGGTAAACTAGGTAAATCTGACTCTTGTAAGCTGCCAGTCTCATCAAATAAATGCGTATCTATGCTGGCTATTTGACTTAAAATGCCTTTTTCATCTGCTTTGGTAATTTCGCCATCTTGGGTATAAAACTTTATTCCATTCATATCTGCGGGAATATGGCTACCTGTCACCATAATACCTGGTGCTTGATTTATCTGGCTATAATACGCGAGTGCTGGGGTAGGAATCTTACCAACATATTCGGCGATGTACCCGAGGTCAGTAATGGCTTTAGCGATAACGTTAAGAATATGATCTGTATTGGCACGATAATCACCGGCAATCACGACTAGACTCGCTTCTGCTATTTTATTCGTTGTTTTTAAATGTTGTAAAAATGCTGTTGCAAATTCGTAACAAACTTTATCTGTTAATAAACTATTATGCGCTCTTAATCCACTGGTTCCAAACTTAATACCCGACACGCTGGACGTCTCCTCTGTATTTATTTCAATTAATAGAGTGTAGCCCGGCAAATCTTTTGCCG
>JBAQCP010000097.1:0-5187 GCA_049294295.1 Gammaproteobacteria bacterium
ACTCATCGAACTCTTCGCTTTCACGAAGGTTCTTATTCCTTCGCTACTCTCGGTAAGCGCGCACATATTTCACTCTTTTCAACTTGTTAAAGATCGTTTTGTTTCACTTGAGAGGCGCATTCTACACGGCTTTAATTTTCCGTCAACACGTTTTTTAAAATAAATTCACTTTTTTTGAAATAATTTTAAAGTAGTACAATTTTTGCAAAACGACGCTTGCCAACTTGTAAAATTATGCACTGATTGTGTGTTAAACGTAAATTTTTATCCAAAACTTTTTCACCATCTAAACGTACTGCACCTTGAGTTAACATGCGAATTGCTTCAGAAGTACTATCTGTTAGACCTGCATGCTTAATAATATTTGCAATTGGCATACCTTCTTCACCAACAGTGAGTTCAATTTCTGACATATCTTCTGGCAATTGACCTTTCTGAAATTGTGCAACAAAGTTTTCCTTTGCACTCTTTGCAGCTTCTTCATTATGAAAACGGGCAGCCAATTCTTCGCCTAATAGGAATTTCACATCGCGTGGATTCATACCATTCGCAACGTCATCACGCAATTTTTGTATCTCTGCTAATGAACGGAAGCTGAGTAATTCAAAATACAGCCACATGGTTTCATCTGATAACGACATGATCTTGCCAAAAATTTGATCGGCAGGTTCATTAATCCCTATATAGTTACCGAGTGATTTAGACATTTTTTTAGCGCCGTCTAAACCAACTAATAAAGGCATGGTGATAATGGTTTGCGGTTTTTGGCCAAAATGCTTTTGCAATTCGCGGCCCATTAATAGATTAAACTTCTGATCCGTACCACCCAACTCAATATCTGCGTGCATGGCAACTGAGTCATAACCCATTAATAGTGGATAGAGGAATTCATGGATAGCAATCGCCTGACCTGTGGTAAAGCGTTTATGGAAATCATCGCGCTCTAACATACGGGCAACTGTATGAGTTGCCGCTAATTTGATTAAATCAACTGGCGTTAATTTATCTAACCACTCAGAGTTAAACATGATTTTAGTCTTTACTGGATCTAATACTTTAAAGACTTGGTTTTGATAGGTCACTGCATTTTGCTGAACTTGTTCGCGAGTTAATGGCGGGCGTGTTTCATTTTTGCCCGAAGGATCACCAATCATGCCGGTGAAATCTCCGATTAAGAACATAATGTCATGACCTAAATCTTGCAACTGACGCATTTTATTGAGCAACACGGTATGACCTATGTGCAGATCTGGCGCCGTTGGATCAAATCCTGCCTTTACTCGTAATGGCTTGCCGCTTTTTAATTTCTCAATTAATTCTTCTTCTACTAAGATTTCTTCGGTACCACGACGAATAATAGATAACGCTTCGTCTATTGATGTCATTACGACTCTCCAGATAAGGATTGCACAGCCCAACTGGCGCTATGCAAGATAATTATAAAAATATGAGGCGCAATTATGGCACAATAAATAATAAAGTTAACAGCGGTTCCCGCTGGCTGATCGCGATGGGGTGTTCTTAGAGGGGGGAATCGCGATTCTCCCCTCTAAGTGCAAGCCAAAGCTCTGCTTTTGCGCAGCATATAAATAAGAAAGGATTTCCAGCGCTTTTTATAGTGGGAAATCCTGCAAACGTAAGAGAGGTAATCTATGGAGCTATATATAGGTTTAATGTCAGGCACTAGTGCAGATGGCATCGATGCAGCGCTGATTGATTTTGGATCAGATCAACCCCGACTGATGGGCACTCATTATATTGCTTACTCAGATAGCTTGCGCCAACGCATCTTGGCACTTTGCCAGCCTGGGGAAAACGAAATTCAACGATTAGGTGAATTAGACGTATTACTGGGTAAAGAATTTGCGCTTGCTGTAAAACAGCTACTACAAAAGAGCAATATCTCTGCTGAACAAATCAAAGCCATTGGCAGTCACGGACAAACTATCAGACATATTCCAACCGGAAATTACCGATTCACGATTCAAATTGGTGACCCTAATATTATTGCTGCCAGCACAGAAATCACTACTATTGCTGATTTTCGGCGCAAAGATATGGCATTACATGGGCAAGGTGCACCGCTAGTACCTGCGTTCCATCAGCAAATGTTTAGCAATCCGAGCATTAATCGAGCGATTGTTAATATTGGTGGGATTGCTAATGTGACGCTCCTTGAAGCAAGCAACCCTTTATCTGTCATCGGATATGATACAGGGCCTGGGAATGCATTAATGGATGACTGGATCAGCACCCATCAAAGCAGCAAGTACGATGCCAATGGGGACTGGGCAGCAAGCGGCAAGATCCACGAACCCTTACTAGCCTCTCTTTTAGATGACCCCTACTTTCAACAAGTTGCACCAAAAAGCACCGGAAGAGAACATTTTAATTCAATCTGGCTTAAAAATAAGCTAACATCCTTGAGCGCATTATCCCCAGTGGACGTTCAAGCAACCCTGGCAGAACTAACAGCCCGTAGCATTATAGACAGCATCTTGAAGCATTTTAAACAAGGTGACATCTTAGTTTGTGGTGGCGGTGGCCAAAACAAGCACCTAATGAAACGGCTAGAAGTGTTGGCGCAAAATAATTTTAAAGTAGCCTCTACTGAGCAATACGGATTACACCCAGACTGGGTAGAAGCAACTGCGTTTGCCTGGCTTGCCAAACAAACACTAGGCAAACAACCCGGCAACATATCAAGTGTCACAGGCGCCACTCGAGCTGCCATACTCGGAGGCATTTATTACCCTTAAAATTATAAGAATATACCTGATGAAAAAACTATTACTTGTCATCTGCTCTTCTCTATTATTTTTACAAACTGCCCATGCTGATAAAATTGCTATTATAGGCGGCGGCGCATCAGGCTTAGTCAGCGCGTGGCTTTTAGAGCAACGGCACGATGTGACGATTTATGAAGCCAATGATTGTCTTGGGGGACATGCCAATACAATAGAAGTAAAAACAGATCAGGATAGCACTCCCATTGCGATAGATGCGGGCGCTGAATTTTTTAATGAACCGCATTATCCGCACTTCTTTAAATTACTAAAACACTTCAATATACCTTTAAAATCATTCACCCTAGTCACTACGCTTTATCGCACCGATAAAAGCGACGTCATTATTCTTCCACCTTATCATGACAAAAAAGTGGAATGGAAATCGTTAACACCTGTCAACTTGGACCGATCTATTAAATTTAAAATTGTGGTAGATAACGGCCTAGCATTAATTAAAAAACATGATACAACGACAAATCTGCAAACATTTATTGACTCACTTTGCTGGTTAACGCCAGCCTTTAAAGCAGATATTTTTTACCCGTTAGCTGCAGCAGCCTGGGGAATCTCACCAAATGAGGCACCCGATTTAGCAGCTTACAATGCATTACGCTATATTGTAGATAACTATAATATTAAGAATTATACCTGGTACGAAGTAACTGGCGGACTCAAGGTTTATATCGATGCTGTTGCTAACTCACTGCAATCGACCCAAGTTAAGTTAAATGCCCGCGTGTCAACCATTAGCAAAAACAATGGCCGCTATGTCATTACGGCATCTGACGGCTCTCAAGCTGAATATGATCAATTAATTTTTGCAACTGATGCGTCTGTTGCTAGTCAAATACTGGGAACGCTTGCTGATACGGCAGCATTGTCCCAAGCATTAGGCAAAGTAAATTACTACGATACGAAAATTGCCATTCATGGTGATGTACGATTTATGCCGCCAAATAAAAATGACTGGCGAGTGGTGAATATTCGCTACAACGGCAAATATTCTGCGATTACTTTTTATAAGGCATGGAAATCGAAAGCACCTATTTTTAAAAGCTGGTTAACTTATGATGTGCGCTCGCCTAAGGATGCTGGGCCTGCATTACCTAGTCCATTATATTCCCTACTGACTTATAGACATCCCAAAACGGATCGCGCTTATTTTGAAGCGCAAAAAACGATAGTAGAAAATCAAGGGAAGCAAAACATTTGGTTTGCGGGCATGTGGACGACTGATAATGATTCGCATGAGAGTGCGATCAGCTCGGCTGTTAGTGTGGCTAAACAGTTAGCGCCTGGGACGGATAGATTGAAGGTGTTGGAAGGGAAATAGCTTGCTGTTCGAGATACTGTCATGCCCGCCTGCGCGGGTATGACAGGGCTTTTTATCAAATAGTTGCGCTTGAAGATGCTGCTGATGAGAACAAAGCATCTACTGTAATTGCAACGCCTGCACTTGGGGCATTAGCCACAGAAAAAATACTGCTTTTAGACACTTTATATGGCCTAGCTATTAGCGCGCTTACCTTAAGCTTAAGCAGGTGCAGTGCCTTTATCGGATCGCTTGATTCTATATCAAATAATTTCTTTAATAAGTCATGTTCTTTTAAAAGCTCTACTAGCATAGCCTGGTGCTCAGGATGCTGCAAAAGTGCATTTGTTTTTAACGATATTTGAAATATTTCTGATGACGTAAAATCTACCCTCCAAGAATGAATAGCTTGCGCTGCAGCTTCATCTAAATGAAAACCTTTTAGGCAGAACTTGATAGCCCTTATCAATCTAATGCAATCTTGAGCAAAACACTGCTGTGGAGAGTGGATGGCTCTCAACCTGCCATTTGCTACATCATCAAAATAAGATTCATCTAGCCCACTAACAACGCCATCACGAGCACACATCAAAGAGCAGATCGTAAAATCTCGCGCTTGCATCGCAGAGCGCAGCCTGTCTGAAGACTCATCTTGTATCACGTAAAGATCTATATTTAATTTTTTATTCTTATAAAGAGAAGGCTTGTAAACACTTGGATAAAATTTCAATGCCGCAAGCATTGACACATCGAGATTAAATACAACCATATCAACATCTGCATTAGATGCAACCTCCGGCTCGTTTGCACATTTAATCATAGAAATGACAGCGCCACCTACGGCATATATTTCACCGTTTAAAGTATCTAATATTGTAAATGCCCGCCTAATTTCATCGGTTAGCTTAAATGTTTTTTGATATAATGGTTGCTCTGAAATCCTTGGCGCTTCAAATTCGGATAATGGGATTTCTAGCACAGAGGCACTGTTCATTAGACCTCTTTCCGAATCTGTACTCGTCGTCCCGCACGAAGGCGCGGGATCCAGTAGATTTTGTGATGACCCAGCTTTCCTGGATCCCGCGC
>JBAQCP010000098.1:0-7291 GCA_049294295.1 Gammaproteobacteria bacterium
CCTACGCACGGGACGACGAAAAGGGATTTCACGGAGACTATACTCCACCTAAACTGTAGTAATTCTCCCCCTGCTCCGTTATCATGTCCACCCCTAAAACGAGAGCCGAAAAAGCCATGACTTACGCAGATACTGTCAAATTTTTAGTCGCCATGATCGTAATGATGAACCCACTAGGTTCTTTATCCATATTCTTACAATTAACCGGTGGCTCTACCTTAAAAAAACAACGAAAAATTGCGCTTCGATGCGGCGTTGCCATGACCATTATTATGGTAGCAAGCATTTGGGTGGGTAGCGAAACGCTAGCCCTGCTGAGTATTACCATTGATTCCTTCCGCTTTGCTGGTGGGATTATCTTATTGCTGGTTGGCTTGTCCATGCTGCAATCACAGGAAAGCCCAGTAAATCATAACCCCGAAGACGATGTGGCTCTTGAAAACCGGGATGCCATCGCCATTGTTCCCCTAGCCTTACCTATCATTATTGGCCCTGGTGCGATTAGCACACTCGTTATTGCCTCAAATGATTATCCACAATTAGTGAATAAATTTGGGTTATCCGGCTTTTGCTTACTGTTAGCAGGCGGCATGTGCTTGATGCTTTATTTCGGACCATCAATTGCTAAGTTTGTGGGTGAGTCTGTGATGAAGGTGATTACACGAATTATGGGGATGATTGTGATGTCGTTAGCGGTTGGGATGTTGGCTAATGGATTAATTGGATTAATTCCAGCGTTACACTAAAAAGTGCAGCCCGGTAAATCTTTTGCCGGGCTACATTTATTTTACGTTTTAGGACCTGTCATTGTTTCTGGCTTAACCAACTCTTTAAACTCTTTCTCACCTAAATAACCAAGCGCTAATGTTGCATCTAATAAAGAGGTACCTTCATGCCAAGCTTTATGTGCAATTTCAGCCGCTTTGTCATAACCAATTCTAGGCGCTAACGCAGTCACTAACATCAAAGAATTATGAACAGATTCGCTAATCGCACGCTCATCAGCTTCTAAATCTTTTACGCAATATTTATTAAACATACGCGCTGAATCTGCTAATAAATGCAAAGAGTTCATGAAGTTGTGAATGATCACTGGTTTGAAAACGTTAAGTTCAAAGTTACCCTGGGAATCAGCAAAACCAATCGCAGCATCGTTACCCATGACTTGTACGCAAACCATCGTCATGGCTTCTGACTGAGTAGGATTAACTTTGCCTGGCATGATGGAAGAGCCTGGCTCGTTTGCAGGCAATACTAACTCACCTAAACCACAACGAGGGCCGGAACCTAACCAACGAACGTCATTGGCAATTTTCATTAAGGCACATGCTAACTGCTTCAATGCGCCGCTTGCGAAAACAAAAGCATCATGTGCTGCTAAGGCTGCAAATTTATTAGGCGCGGTTACAAATGGTAAGTTAGTTAATTTAGCAATTTGAGCTGCTGATTTTTCTGCAAATTGAGGATGCGCGTTTAAACCTGTACCAACTGCTGTGCCGCCTAAAGCTAACTCATATAAACCTGGCAAGGTTTTTTCAATATTCGCCATCGCTGCATTTAATTGCGCAACATAGCCAGAAAATTCTTGGCCCAATGTTAACGGAACCGCATCTTGCAAATGGGTACGACCAGTTTTAACGATGTGTGCAAATTTATTTTGTTTCTCAACTAAGCCATCACGCAATTCTCTAATCGCTGGCAATAGATAATTAACAACAGCATCAGCTGCTGCAATATGCATAGCGGTTGGGAAAGTGTCGTTGGAAGATTGTGATTGATTGACATGATCATTAGGATGAACGGGGGTTTTGCTGCCCATTTTACCTGACGCCATTTCAATCGCGCGATTACTAATGACTTCATTAACATTCATGTTGGTTTGCGTACCGCTGCCCGTTTGCCAAATACGTAAAGGGAATTGGTCATTTAACTTGCCTGCAATGACTTCATCAGCTGCTTTGCCGATTAACAACATGGTGTCTTCTTTCATTAAACCTAAATCGTGATTGGTCATCGCCGCGGCTTTTTTAAGAATACCAAATGCACGGATTAATTCTTTGGGCATTAAATCATGGCCAATAGCAAAGTGACCGAGGGAACGTTGGGTTTGCGCGCCCCAGTATTTATCGGCAGGGACGTCTATCGTACCCATGCTGTCTGATTCAACACGCATGTTTGTTGCTTCTGTCATCATTTTTAACCTCTGTTTTGGTGAATATATAAACGGAAATATAAAACTCCCCTTCCGCCCGTTGGGTACCTTCCCCCCGAGGGGGAAGGTACCCTAATTAACATTTGCAGATAAACGACAAGGCGTTTATCTAAGCACTAAAGACTCTTGCTCACCAATTCGTATAGATCTGGTGAAATAGTTTTATCCTTAGCCAACACCTCTAACTGCTCACGCATTAAGCCTTGGCGTTCTTTATCATACCGCCTCCACTCAGTCAAAGGTTTTACCATGCGTGCCGAGACTTGCGGATTAAGTTTATCCAATTGGTGAACAATTACTCTAAGGAAGACATACCCCGCCCCATCTTGTGTATGAAAATTAACCGGGTTGCGATTACCGAAAGCACCAATTAAAGCATATACTTTATTCGGATTTTTAAGGTCAAAGCCTTTATGCTCGACTAAGTTTTTGACGTGCTGTAAGGTATCTGGGAGCTTGGAGGTCGCTTGAATCGCAAACCATTTATCCATCACCAATGCATCTAGCTTCCACGTTTGATAAAATTGCTCTAACGCTTTAGCACGCAATGGCGAATCAGCGTTAGCAAGGCCACTTAAGGCAGCCAAGGTATCCGTCATATTGGAATGCAGTGATTCTTCAAATTGCTTCATGCCTAAGTCTGCAAATTCTGACAGCACCATTAAATAAGACAAGCAGCGATTCTTTAACTGGCGGCGACCAACAGCCTCCATATTAAACTCATAAACGCCACTGTCTCCACACTCTTGATAAACCGAAGTAAAAACAGGTTGCAATTGTATCGCCAATTCATTTAATACAAATTCACGCACGGCATGAATCGCATCGACATTTACAACCGCCATCTGTTCGCCTATATATTTTTCTGATGGCAGTGTGAGCATTTCAGATAAAAGATATTTATCGTTAACATGCTGCATTAAATAAGTAAGGATGGCCGCTAATTCGCTAGGTAATGCTAATGTTTTATTATGTTGATGGCGATCGATCAACATTAACATCATACGTAAAATATATTTCTGCCCTGCTTCCCAACGATTAAAGGCATCTTTATCATGTTTAAATAAAAACAAGAGCTCATCATCTGCATAAGAATATTCGAGCTTCACGGGTGCAGAAAAATTCCTGAGTAAAGAAGGAATAGGTCTTGAGTCTACTTTTTTAAATTCAAATGTTTGCACCGCTTGGTTTAAATGCAAAACAGCCTCGGTCTCGCCTTCTACGCCATCAAGATACAGGGGAATATCATTGCCCTGTTGATCTAGCAATCCCATTTTAATCGGGATATGCATGGGATGCTTATTAGCTTGACCAGGCGTTGCGGGGCAAGATTGCGTCATGGTTAATATATAGGTTTTTTGTTTTTCGTCGTAATTGTCCTCAACAACAACGACAGGGGTCCCCGCCTGGCTATACCACAATCTAAATTGATGCAGATCAACACCAGACACTTCTTCCATGGTCTCTACAAAATCTTCAATTGTGACGGCTTGGCCATCAAAGCGTGTAAAATACAAATCCATCCCTTCACGAAATTTAGCTTTACCTAAAATCGTTTGCATCATGCGTAATACTTCTGAACCTTTATTATAAACAGTTGCGGTATAAAAGTTATTTATTTCAATATAAGCATCTGGACGAACGGGATGCGCTAAAGGACCCGCATCTTCAGGGAATTGTGATTCACGCAAAGCCGTCACATCTTTAATACGCATCACGGCGCGTGATAAGACATCTTCTGTAAAACTTTGATCGCGGAATATCGTTAAACCTTCTTTCAAACTTAATTGAAACCAATCACGGCACGTCACGCGGTTGCCAGACCAGTTATGAAAGTATTCATGACCAATCACGGATAAAATATGAATATAATCGTCATCGGTTGCAGTTTCTGGTTTTGCTAATACATATTTTGTATTAAAAATATTTAGGCCTTTATTTTCCATGGCACCCATATTGAAGTCGCCAATGGCAACAATCATATAAACATCTAAATCATATTCACGACCGAACGCTTCTTCATCCCAACGCATCGCTTGCTTAACGCAATAAAGCGCATGATCAGCTTGATCACCATAACCTTTCTCAACATAAATTCTTAAATCGATTTCTCGCCCAGACTGAGTGATAAATTTATCTTGTAATAAATCAAAATCACCTGCGACTAATGCAAATAAATAGCTAGGTTTTTTAAAAGGATCTTCCCAGGTTGCCCAATGTCGTCCGCCCTCTAATTTGCCGGAAGCAATTAAATTACCATTGGATAACAAAGCAGGATAACGCGACTCATCGGCCGTAATGGTAGTCGTAAAACGCGACAGCACATCGGGATGATCCATGTAAAAAGTAATGCGCCTAAAACCTTCTGCCTCACATTGCGTGCAATACGTATCGCCTGAACGATAAAGCCCACTTAATGCTGTATTTTTTTCAGGATAAATAAGTGTGTTGATCTCTAATTCAAATTGCTCAGGGACATCGTCGATAATTAAATTAGTGGGTGTTAAATGATAGGCAGAGGCTTCTAATTCTTGGCCATTTATTTTAATGGATTCCAATATCAACTCATCGCCGTTTAAAATTAATTGCCGCTCTTTGGCCTCAGTATTACGGCGAACCCGCATTTTTGAAGCAACCTTCGTGCCGTTATCATTTAAATCAAATTCCAATGCAATATCATCAATCCAATAATTAGGAGCTTGGTAGTCTTTTAGATAAATTGTTTTCGGTTGATGCTGGTGCTCTGCTAAAGCAATAGAATCCGACATAACTATACTCCGGTACGATGGTCAATGGGTTTTTATAAAGGAAGCATTCTCAAATAAAAAGGAGTGCCTATATTAGCACTCCTTTTGCGAGGATTAAATCTTATCTGCCAGCAGCGGGAGCCACTCCTGGTGCCATACCAGGTGTTGCACCGGGTACATTGTTAGGAGCCATGCCAGGTGTTGCGCCGGGTAAATTATTAGGGGCCATGCCGGGTTCCATCGCAGATGGGTTATTTGGGCCCATGCCAGGGTTCACACCAGCCGCATTGTTAGGCAACGAGCCAGGAACGGAGCCATTCACATTAGCATTCATGTTTGATGGCGTTGATGTGTTTAAGTTTGACCCAGCATTCGGCGTTTGTGTCTGCGCATCAGAGGTAGTTGCATTCCCTGGATTGCTGCCAGACATGTTATTTGAAGTCGCTCCTTGTGATGCTGATGCTGCAGGTTCTGCTGCTTTATCGACTATCTTCAAATTTCCATTACTATCAATAACTGTTGTTTGATTTTCGCCACCTGCTGTCCTTCCTTGAATATTAGGTTGCTGCATAGAAGAACTAGCATCAGCTAAATATAGCGGTGCTGTGTTGCCATATAAGGCAACTGGAATCACATCAGCATAAGAATAAGTGGTCATTACAGCGGCAAAAATAGTCATTACGAATTGTTTCTGTTTCATATCAAAAATTCCCTTTCGATAATAGTTTAGCTGCAACCGATCTTTAATTGTCCATTTCGATCATAACATCACTGACACAAAGATAACATACCAGGACTTCGCCCCCGGTTGTCAACGGGAATTGCTGTACCCGCGCTCACCAGGTATGATAACACTCAAGCAAAAATCAGACAGAGCCGCCTCATGACAACAAACTATGATCCTCAAGAATTAGCTAAATTCGCTTCACTCGCAGCCCATTGGTGGGATAGCACGGGCGAGCTTAAAACCCTTCACCAGATTAACCCCCTTAGACTTAACTATATCTCTGAAAAAGTGGATTTAGCGGGTAAAAAAGTAATCGACATTGGTTGTGGAGGCGGCATATTAACAGAAGGTATGGCCAAGCTTGGAGCGGATGTCACTGGCATAGACCTCAATCAATCGGTCATTGACGTTGCAAAATTACATCAACACGAATCTGGCACTAAGGTTGAATATATTTATATTGCTGCAGAAACCATTGCGGATGAACGTGCTGGCCAATACGATGTTGTGACCTGCTTAGAAATGCTAGAGCACGTTCCAGATCCTGCCGCTATTGTAAAAGCCGCTGCTAAATTAGTGAAACCTGGCGGGCATTTAATTTTTTCCACTTTAAATCGTACAGCAAAATCTTATTTATTTGCTATTTTAGGTGCTGAATATATTTTGAGATTACTGCCTAAAAATACGCATGATTATGCAAAATTTATTAGACCGTCAGAATTAAATAGCTGGTCCCTTGCAGCTCTGCTAACACCGCAAGAAATGAAAGGCATTGCATACAATCCATTAACACAAACATTTAAATTAACTGATGATATTGCGGTTAATTACCTATTTTACGCGACAAAAAAAATATGAGAAAGATAGAAACTGTCTTATTTGATTTAGATGGCACCCTACTAGATACCGCGCCAGACTTAACCTTTGCGCTTAACAAAGTGCGTCAGCAGCATCAATTACCAGCGCTGCCTGTTTCTGCTGTTCGCCCGCACATTGGTTATGGCGCAAAAGCCATATTAAAAGCGGGTTTAAATATGGAAGATACTCATCCTGATTACCCTGCTTGCTTAGAAAATTTTTTAGCTTTCTATCAAACTTGCTCAAGCCAACTAACGCAGCCCTTTCCTGAGATTGAAAAAGTGTTGAGCTATTTAGAATATCAACAAATTCCCTGGGGCATTGTGACAAATAAACAGGCGCGTTTTGTGCATGATATTTTGCAAGCGACAAAACTTGATCAGCGTGCTGCTTGTGTGATTTGCGGAGACTCTTTATCCAAACGCAAACCTGATCCTGATCAAATTTTGCACGCATTGGCGCTGTTAAAAAGGAAGGCAAAAACTTGTCTTTATGTGGGTGATACAGAAATTGATGTGATAGCGAGTAAAGCTGCTGGAACTCGCTGTTTGGTGGCGTTGTATGGCTATATTGGTGAAGAAGAAAAACCGGAAGATTGGCAGGCAGATGGATATATTCAAAAGCCGATTGAGATTATTGATTGGTTGTGTGAAAAAAAGACAGCTTAAATTCCTCACAAGCTAATACAAGATGGTAGAGGTTGCTCCATTTTGTTGAGAAATGAAGCGGTGTAGCCTGGATGGAGCG
>JBAQCP010000099.1:0-8877 GCA_049294295.1 Gammaproteobacteria bacterium
ACTCATCGAACTCTTCGCTTTCACGAAGGTTCTTATTCCTTCGCTACTCTCGGTAAGCGCGCACATATTTCACTCTTTTCAACTTGTTAAAGATCGTTTTGTTTCACTTGAGAGGCGCATTCTACACCTCTTTTTTCTTTCGTCAACACTTTATTTCGCATTTTTTTAAAATCTTTTCAAACTCTTAAAACTGCGTAACTCGGTCAACTTCGCGCTTCTCAACGCGAGGGAGGATTCTGCCACCTCACATAAAATGTGTCTAGTCTTATTTTCATTTTTTTCTTAAAAAGGGCATCTTGACCTCCAATATTGCTAGTGCAGCCCATGTCTGCCATATTAATAGACAGGATGCTATTTCAAACAAGGGATTCCAAATGAGATATGGCGCACTGATTGCACTATTACTATCACTATCAACAACCGTTTCAGCAGCAACTACCGCAAAACCCATCTTTACCGGCGCGTATGAATGCCATGGTTTTGACCCTTACATAAATAAATACTATTCGGGAACCGCCATTATTAAACAGCAAAATGCTGTTTACTCTATAGTAATGGCATACGATACTGGTGAAACCAGCCGAGCAATTGGTGGTCAATATAATGAAACGCTTCTATCTGTTGCTTTTCAAGATACTAAAGACCTCAAAAAGGTTGGGCTGGAACAATACGCGCTACAGGATGATAAAAAGACTATAGAGGGTTATTGGGTTTATTTAGGGGAAGACAAACTCGGGAAAGAGACCTGCGAAAAAATAACAAGCCCCCACTAAATTAGCAGGAGCTGCTGTGAAGCACCTAAGATGCTGTTGTCTTTTTAAGAATTTTCTTTAAAAACTGCCCTGTATAAGAATGCTTGCACGCTGCAACCGTTTCTGGGGTACCCGTCACTAAAACTGTACCGCCTTTTTCACCACCTTCAGGGCCTAAATCAATAATCCAATCCGCGGTTTTAATCACATCAAGATTATGTTCGATCACTAATATAGTGTTTCCTTGGTCACGCAGACGATGCAATACACCTAATAACTGTTCAATATCATGGAAATGAAGACCAGTTGTTGGCTCATCTAATATATATAGTGTTCTGCCAGTATCACGACGGGACAATTCTTTGGCCAATTTAATACGTTGCGCCTCACCCCCAGATAGAGTGGTTGCACTTTGACCCACTGATACATAAGAAAGACCAACATCTAATAGCGTCTGTAATTTTCTTGCAACTGCCGGAATGGCATCAAAGAATTCACGCGCCTCTTCTACTGTCATGACTAACACTTGATGAATATTCTTTCCTTTATATAGGACTTCAAGTGTTTCTCGGTTGTATCGCTGACTTTGGCAAATATCACAAGTAACATAGACATCCGCTAAAAAGTGCATTTCAACTTTGATCAAACCTTCGCCCTGACAAGCTTCGCAACGACCGCCCTTTACATTAAAGCTGAAACGGCCAGGCTGATAACCACGCGAACGCGCTTCCTGAGTACCTGCAAACAAATCACGAATAGCTGTAAACAAACCCGTATAAGTAGCAGGATTAGAACGCGGCGTTCTGCCAATTGGACTTTGATCGATGACAATGACCTTATCTAGGTGTTCTAAACCGTCAATACTCTCATGCGTTTCCGGCTCATCACTGTTCGCATCATTTAATGCGCGGATTGCCAAAGGTGCCAAGGTGTCATTAATTAATGTAGATTTACCTGAACCCGACACCCCCGTCACACAAGTCATTAAACCAATGGGGATATCAACATCCACGCACTTTAGATTATTACCTTCTGCGCCACGCAACATAATCTGCTTTTCTGGATTAGGTGCACGGCGTTTTTCAGGAATCGCAATGCTGCGCTTGCCGGACAGATACTGACCTGTTAATGATTTTGGATTTTTCAAAATATCTGCAGGCTTTCCCTCAGCAACAATCTCGCCGCCATGCACACCCGCACCTGGGCCTAAATCCAATACATAGTCTGCGCTTAAAATAGCATCTTCATCGTGCTCTACGACGATCACGGAGTTACCTAAATCACGCAAATGACGCAGTGTTTTTAATAACCGCTCATTATCACGCTGATGCAAACCAATAGAAGGCTCGTCTAAAATATACATAACGCCGACCAAACCTGAACCAATTTGGCTAGCCAATCGAATACGCTGCGCTTCGCCGCCAGACAAACTATTTGCGTTACGAGCTAAGCTTAAATAATCTAAACCAACATCGATTAAGAATGTTAAACGGCTAGTTAATTCTTTAACGATCTTCACGGCAATTTCGCCGCGATAACCTGGTAACTCTAATTGCTCAAAAAACGCCCTAGCCTTATCAACTGCCCAAGCACAAATCTCAGGCAAGCTTTTATCTTGCACAAACACATTACGAGATGATCGGTTTAATCTTGCCCCATCACACTCTCCACAAACGCAGGTCGAAATATACTTGCGCAACTCTTCACGCACGAAATCAGATTCCGTATCACGATAACGACGCGTTAAGTTAGGCAATACACCTTCAAAATTATGCGACTTATTATAAGAAGAACCATCTTCATCTTTATGTTGGAACTTAATAATGTCATCTGTGCCATCTAATAGTACACGCTGAACTTTTTTCGGTAAGCGGCCAAATGGCACTTCTAAATCAAACTTATAATGTTTAGCGAGTGATTTTAAGATGTGATAATAGTAATTATTACGCCTATCCCAACCACGAATCGCGCCATCTGCTAAGCTTAAATCGTAATTAACGACTAATTCAGGATCAAATACTTCGGTCACACCTAAGCCATCACACTCAGCACATGCTCCTTCTGGACTATTAAAGGAAAAGAGTCTTGGTGACAATTCGGCCAAACTATAGCCGCATAATGCACAGGCAAATTTAGCGGAGAAAACACGCGGTGCTTGTTTGGGTTTATCCATTAAAGCGATAGATGCTAAGCCATCGGCTAAACGCAGAGCTGTTTCAAATGATTCTGCTAAACGGATACGCACATCTTCACGTACTTTAATCCGGTCAACGACTACCTCTATAGTATGCTTTTTACGTAAATCTAATTTAGGTGCTTGATCTAATTCGTATAATTCATCATCAATACGTGCACGCACAAATCCTTGGCTGCGTAATTTTTGCAATAATTCAATGTGCTCACCTTTACGCTCACGCACAATCGGCGCCAAAATCATGACTTTAGTATCAACAGGCATGGCCAAAACGGTATCAACCATCTGACTAATCGTCTGCGCTTCTAATGTAATTTGATGGTCAGGACAACGTGGCTGGCCGACTTTCGCAAATAATAAGCGTAAATAATCATGGATTTCGGTAATCGTACCGACGGTTGAGCGTGGATTATGCGAGGTCGACTTTTGCTCAATCGAAATGGCAGGCGATAAACCTTCCACATGATCAACGTCGGGCTTTTCCATCATTGATAAGAATTGCCGCGCATAAGAAGATAAAGACTCGACGTAACGTCGCTGACCTTCGGCATATAATGTGTCAAACGCTAACGAGGATTTACCGGAGCCTGATAAGCCAGTCACGACCACTAATTGGTCACGAGGCAGATCAACATTTAGATTTTTTAGATTGTGGGTGCGAGCACCGCGGATGCGTATATATTTCATAGTCTAGGGAGTATAAACCAAAATCGAACAAATTTTGTATTTTTTATTCGCGTCTACAGCCTATCATCATTAAAATACCCCTCCAGTTAACTATATAGAGCACACCATGTACGGACAAAAAATGAACTCTTTAGAACGTCGCGCCGTCATTAGCATCTCTTCTATCATGGGGTTACGCATGATCGGCCTCTTTATGGTGCTGCCGGTTTTTACTTTATATGCTGCAAGTTTGCAGGGTAGCACTTCTTTTTTAGTGGGCATTGCGCTTGGGGTATATGGACTCACGCAAGCGATGTTCCAAATTCCATTTGGCAGTTTGTCGGATCGATTTGGACGTAAGCCTATTATCCTCCTAGGATTGATCATATTTATAGTAGGCAGTTTAATTGCTGGTTTTGCTCACTCTATTACCTGGATGATTATTGGGCGTGCTCTGCAAGGAGCAGGGGCAGTTGGCAGTACCATGCTTGCGATGATTGCTGATTTAACGACAGAAGATCAGCGTACAAAAGCAATGGCGATTGCTGGCATCACGATAGGCTTTTCTTTTTCGGTCGCTATGTTTGTGGGTCCTGTTTTAATTAAGTGGCTGCCAGTGAATGGATTATTCTTTTTAGCAGTTGGTTTTGGTTTGCTTGGTATTCTTTTACTATTTACAGCCACTCCCACTCCCAAACACGTTGTTTGGCATCGGGATGCAGAACCTGAGCTGCGGTCTTTTTTAAAACTGCTGCGCTCACCTGAACTAATGAAGCTAAATGTTGGTATTTTGATTTTACATGCCATTTTTACCGCTAGTTTTGTGACCATTCCGATTAGCTTATTAAAATTCGCGGGGCTTGCAGTTAGCCAACAGTGGTTTATTTATTTACCCACTTTATTTGTAGCGTTTGCGGTTAGCTTAGTTTTTATTGGATTAGCGGAACGCAAACAACAAGTAAAACCTTATTTTATAGGCGGCATTGTTGCATTAGCTTTATCAGAATTGTTGCTTTGGTCGACACCACATAACATGATCTTTATTGTATTGGGCCTAAGTTTATTTTTTGGCGGCTTTTCTTTGCTAGAGGCCTTTATGCCATCGCTCGTTTCTCGTACGGCACCTGCTGCACGCAAAGGAAGTGCATTAGGCATCTATTCTTGTTCGCAATTTTTGGGTATATTTGTCGGCGGTGTTCTTGGCGGTTGGTTATACGGCCAATTTAGCTTTGCTGGTGTTTATTTATTTTGCACCGCCCTCGCCCTTTTTTGGTTAATTTTAGCCCTCCTCATGCAACCCCCTCGCTACTTAGTCACTCAAATGTGGCCTACCAAAACCTCCAACTGGGACAGTATCGCTGAAAAATTGCGTGTCATTCCTGGAATAGTTGAGGTAACCTTCATAGCAGAGGACGGCGTTGCTTACCTGAAAATGGAGCGCGCAACAGCAAAAAACCCGGATCTCATCCGCATCAAAGAACAATGTATTAGCATCAATTAGTTAGGAGATTCACTTATGGCACGTGGTGTAAATAAAGTTATTTTAATTGGTAACTTGGGTAAAGATCCGGAAATGCGCTACACCCCAACCGGTTTAGCCATTGCTAACTTAACCTTAGCAACCAGCGATTCCTGGAAAGACAAGCAAAGCGGCGAAATGCAAGAACGTACGGAATGGCATCGCGTTGTGATGTATCAACGTACCGCTGAAATTGCTGGCGAATATTTACGCAAAGGTTCTAAGATTTATATCGAAGGCCGCTTACAAACACGTAAATGGCAAGATAAGAACACTGGTCAAGATCGTTACACGACTGAAATCGTTGCTGATACCATGCAAATGTTAGACAGCAAAGGCGGCAGCGGCGGCATGAATGAGGGCGGTTCTTCTTCCTACGAAAGACCAGCAGCATCATCAGCTAATGCACCTGAGGCAGCACCTGCTTTAGATAGTTTTGATGACGACATCCCGTTCTAAACATTAGGTTGGCGGAGGCGCAAGCCTCCGACTGGCTATCATATCTAGACGCTTGACCATACCCATATTGGGTACTATAATACCCAATATGGGTATAGTTAAAGCCGGCCTTTCCAATATATTGTTCTCTAAAGCACGCCAATGCGTTCTTGGGCTGCTTTACACCCAACCTAATCGCAGCTTTCATACCAATGAAATTATTCGACTAACGCATTCAGGAACGGGAGCCATCCAAAGAGAGTTGGAAAAACTAAGTGCAGCCGGACTAATAACAACCAAAGCTCTCGGAAATCAAAAGCATTATGAAGCTAACCAAACCTCGCCATTATTTACCGAACTAAGAAGTATTGTATTAAAAACATTTGGATTAGCTGATGTACTAAAGCAAGCACTTGCCCCCATCGCCCCGCAAATCCATACCGCTTTTATTTATGGCTCCATCGCAAAGCAAGAAGATACCGCTCATAGTGATATTGATTTAATGCTAATTAGTGACAATCTAACTTATGCGGATTTATTTAAATTGCTTGAAGAAGCACAAATACAGCTGGGCCGACCAATTAATCCTACTTTTTATTCGCCCTCAGAGTGGAAGCGAAAGAGAAAAACAAATAATCACTTTTTGGATCAAGTGATGGCTCAACCAAAAATTTTTATAATAGGGACAGAAGATGAGCTTACCCCATCTGGATAATTTAGCAAAAACCGCACAGTTAAAAGCCGAACCAATGAACCAGTCAGAATTTTCTGGCTTACTACTCTCTGGCAAAACACGATTGCATGATGCAAATAATACATCTCTAGCCGCAGAAAGTCGTTTTGATCTAGCCTATAACGCAGCACATTCATTGGCACTTGCAGCACTACGCTGGCATGGATATAGGTCAGGAAATCGTTATTTGGTATTTCAACTCTTGCCTCATACACTTGGTGTTGGCCCAGAAGTTTGGCGAGTATTAGATAAATGCCATAATTGCCGCAATCTCGCTGAATATGAAGGGCATTTTGAAATTGATGAACAACTGTTAAACGACTTGTTAACAGCCACGCACATTTTATTGACTCGTGTCATATCTTTAGAATGACCAAATTAACCCCATCTTTGTCCTTCAATCTACTATTAATTTTTTTCTAAGCTTGCTAGTATTGGTAATTCTGTCAAAAACGATGGAATTGGCAAATATAGTACCATTCACAACAAAAGGGACCGGCATGACTACCGCATTGCTCTTACTGGAAATTCAAAATGACTATTTTCCAAATGGAAGGATACCACTAGAAAAAAGCCTCGAAGCAAGCATGAAAGCACAAGCTATTTTGCATGCATACCGAGAAATGAAACGTCACGTGGCACACGTTCAGCATATTTCTACCAATCCAAATGCCTCTTATATGCTGCCTTGCACAAAAGGTGCTGAATTTAATTCAGCAGTACAACCATTGAAAAATGAAATGGTTGTCAAAAAGCATTATCCAAACAGCTTCAAAGATACCAATTTATTGAATCATCTTATGAAGAACAAAATTAAGCATTTAATTATTTGTGGTATGACGACGCAATTAACCATAGATGCAACTGTGCGTGCAGCTTATGATTTAGGCTTTACTTGCACCGTTATTCAAGATGCTTGTGCGGCAAGACAGTTGGAATTTAACCACAATGTTATCAGCGCTCAACAAGTGCATCATGCATTTATGGCCGCGTTACAACCAACTTATGCTTACGTCATGAACACCGACGAACTACTACAAAGAATAGATGCACGCTTAGCTGTCGCTTAAGTGTTGATTCCAGCCGCGGATTTAGGTATGAATACCTAACATTTTCGGCTGGATATTCTCTTTTGTGATCACCTCAAAAAAATTTCAAACATTATTACTGCGCTGGTTTGATCAGCACGGACGCAAACATCTTCCCTGGCAACAAAATAAAACGCCTTATCGTGTTTGGATGTCTGAAATTATGCTGCAGCAAACGCAAGTGGCAACAGTCATTCCTTATTACGAACGATTTATGAACACTTTCCCTACATTGAATGACCTAGCAAATGGCGCGGAAGATCAAGTGCTGCATCTTTGGGCAGGCCTCGGTTACTACAGCCGAGCACGCAACCTACATAAAGCCGCTAAAATGGTGGTCGAAAAATTTGCAGGTAAATTTCCAAATTATATGGAAGGGTTATTAGAACTACCCGGCATCGGTGCATCAACCGCTGGCGCTATTTTATCTATTGCCTTTAATCAACGGGCAACTATTTTAGATGGGAATGTTAAGCGAGTGTTAGCGCGCTTACACGGTATCACCGACCCGATTGATGATAAAACCGTTGAGAAGCAGCTCTGGGATATTGCGATTGACTGTACTCCAAAACACCGCACAGCTGATTACACTCAAGCGATTATGGATCTTGGCGCAACCTTTTGCACCCGCAGCAAACCACAGTGCGCAAATTGTCCTTTTGCTAAAAATTGCGTGGGCCATCAAGAAGGCATAGCAGCTTTGATTCCGCGCAAAAAGAAAGCAAAAGAAATACCAGTGCGCACGGCTACTTTTATTTTGCTGAAGCTTGGCGAAAGTGTTTTTTTGCAAAAACGCCCGCCCGTTGGCATTTGGGGTGGTTTGTGGAGCTTGCCAGAAATGGTCGGCGAGCCTTGCCTAAAAACGATACAGCAATATTGCCGTCAGCACTGGAAAATGAATATTAAAGATTTTGATGCACTGCCATCCTTTAGACATACGTTTAGTCATTATCATTTAGATATCTTCCCCATTGTTATTGAGATCAAAAAAGCACCAGCCAAAATCATGGAAGCAGCTCATCAAATTTGGTATAACCCTTACAAGCCAGAATCAGTTGGCTTGCCCAAGCCGATACAACAACTCATGAGGCACCTATGACACGTATTATTCATTGCATTAAACTTAATAAAGACGCAGAAGGCTTAACCAAGCCGCCAATTCCTGGGGAACTAGGCAATAGAATTTACGAACAAGTATCTGCTGAAGCTTGGCAATTATGGATACAACATCAAACGATGCTGATTAATGAATATCGTTTGAGCATGCTGGAAGCGAAGTCTCGTGCGTTTTTAAGGGATGAGATGGAGAAGTTTTTATTTGGTGATGGTAGTGAGAAACCGGCGGGGTATGTTCCGACTGAGTAAATGTGGATGGTGTAGCCTGGATGGAGTAACTGCCGTCATTGCGAGCCACCACTGTCATTCCCGCGAAAGCGGGAACCCATTTCAAACATACAGCAGAAGTATCATTATAAATGGGTTCCCGC
>JBAQCP010000100.1:0-2708 GCA_049294295.1 Gammaproteobacteria bacterium
GCCCCGGCAAAAGATTTGCCGGGCTACGCTACTCGCAATGACGGGGTAGCAGGGCTACCCCCATACTACCCCTTATGCTATGCTTACCTTCAAAATAACACTCAACAAACAATAAAATATAAAATAACAATAAGTTACCTATGATAACTAACCAACACAGACGCTTACTTATTCTCTCCTCCCTAGGCGGCGCCCTAGAGTATTTCGATTTTATTATCTATATTCTTTTAGCTCCTCTCATTGAGAAGATCTTTTTCGCCTATAATGACGCATACATTGCCAGTCTAAAAACGCTGGCCATTTTCTCTCTCGGCTATTTACTTCGCCCCCTTGGCGGTATGATTTTTTCATCGTTAGGCGATAAGTACGGCCGCAAGACCATCTTCTTGCTAACCATCACTCTAATGGCTATCCCCTCTTTCGCAATCAGCCTTTTACCAACCCCTGCGCAAATTGGCAGTCTCTCACCAATTTTATTACTAATTTTTCGCATGATGCAGGGATTAGCCTTAGGTGGTGAAATTCCGGCAGCGATTACCTTTGTTGCAGAACACACGCAAACAACAAAACGCAGCCTTGCCTTATCAACCTTATTTTTAGGTATTAATATAGGGCTGCTATTAGGCTCATTACTATTAGCATTGCTCACGTCAACTTTATCATCCAGTGAAATGCTAACTGTCGGCTGGCGCATTCCATTTTTTATTGGTGGTGTATTTGGCTTAATCGCTTTATTTTTAAGACGCCATCTTCATGAAACCGGTGCTTTTGCTACCTTAAAAAAACAAGATATCGCACGCATCCCTTTACTCGTTGTCTTAAAAAGTGCATGGCGCAATGTGTTACTCGGCATGGCACTTGTGTCAGCCGGTGCCGTTAGTGTATTTGTTTATTTATATTGGCCGCATTATTTATCTGAATACATGCACTATGATTATTCGCAATTAATACGCATTACCACCATCAGCACCTTAATATGCAGTATCGTGATGTTACTGGGCGGCTATTTAGCAGATAAAATAGGTCCTCGACAGTTTTACCTCAAGATAACAGCGGCGCTCGCTTTATTAGCTTACCCACTGTTTTTATTGTTTAGCTCAAATAATATGACATTAGTCTTAGTTGCCTACGCCCTTTTTTCTATTTTATTTGGCATGCTGCCAGGTGCCTATTGCGCCATATTAAGCACACTGTTTCCAACACCCATCCGATATTCAGGCATCGCTCTTAGCTTTAATTTAGCTTACGCCATTTTAGGCGGACTAAGCCCGTTGATTTGCACTTATATCATTCACCGCTTCGACTCTATCTTAGCGCCTGCTTATTACATCATATTAATGGCCGTTATTTCTTGGATAGCTTGTTATAAAATAGGCAGATATAACAAAGAAGATTTAGAGTTGACTGTCGATGCGGTGGTTGCTTAAGATACACAAAATTGTTAGCTGATTAAGCATTTTTGCTGTCATTCCCGCGAAGGCGGGGATGACAGCGTGAATGACAACTCCATTCAAGTTACATAACAAACTTCATAAAGAGAGTATCCGCATGAAACGACTGTCCGCATTATTTATTTTTATTATTAGCCTGCCTTTATTTGCAGCCAACAATAATCATTACAGTATTTTTATTGATGCTGGTAGTAGCGGTTCACGCATACATGTTTTTCAATATCAAAACGTGTCAACCCTGCCTCACATAACCGATGTTTTTTCTGAAAGCACAAAACCAGGCCTGTCTTCTTATGCAGATCAACCAGACCAAGCAGGTGCTTCATTAAAAAAATTACTGGACGATGCAACTGTATTTCTAAAAAACCAACAGACATCATTAGAAGAAATACCCGTGAATGTTTTAGCAACAGCAGGCATGCGCTTAGTCTCAACGGAAAAGCAAGAAGCTATTTTCACTAACATCACGCATTACCTAAAAACCAATTATTCTTTTAAAATTGGGGATATAAAAGTAATTGATGGCAAAATGGAAGGCGTGTACGGTTGGTTGGATATCAATTATCTTCTAGGTAATTTTGAGCACGGCAAATCAACTGTTGGCAGTATTGATATGGGCGGCGCATCCACTGAAATTGCCTTTGCAACAAGTGATAAAAGCAAAAAAACTAATGAGATTGATATTGAGATTAATCATCAGCATTACACTGTCTTCAGTAAAACCTTTTTAGGATTAGGCCAAGATCAAGCTCGTATAACCATGCTAAATGATGCAGATGCCAGCACCTGCTATCCGCAAAATTATGCCTATAAACAACAAAGCGTAGGCCATTACTATCTGGCTGCCTGCAAAACTATCTATGGCAATATCATTCAAAAAAATCGAGTGTTGGAACAACTGCCCAATATGCAAAATGAAGCTTTTATTGCTTATTCAGGTATTTATTATTTATATGATTTTCTTCAGCTGGATCAACATGCGGGGGCGGTCCAACTAACCACTCATATTGAGCAAACGTGTCAGCTGCCTTGGGAGAAACTACAAAAACAATATCCTAACGTGCCAGATAAGTATCTTTCTACCTATTGTGCGAATGGTGCTTACATCAATGAGTTACTGTTTGGCGCCTATCAATTGAGCAGCTCTCAATTAACCGTCACAGATAAGCTTAATCAAAAGGAAATTGATTGGACGTTAGGAGCGGCGTTGTATCAGGTTATATAATGTAGCCCGGCAAATCTTTTGCCGGGGCTTTT
>JBAQCP010000101.1:0-26774 GCA_049294295.1 Gammaproteobacteria bacterium
GGAATGACAGTAGTGGCTCGCAATGATGGCAATGACTCCATCCAGGCTACGCAGTGCACGAGGTTATACTACCCAACTCTTAGATGCCTTCCCTGGCTCCTCACACGCAAGCCTAGGCACTAAATAACCCGGCAACATCGTCAGCAATTCAGCATGCAATTCTTTAGCCGTCTCTAATGGCAAATCAAAATGCGCAGCACCCTGCACTTTATCCAACACATGCAAATAGTAAGGCAACACCCCGGCATCAAATAACACCTCACTTAATTCAGACAAAATAATCGCATCATCATTAACACCCTTCAATAAAACAGCTTGATTCAGTAAATGAATACCGCTTTCCCGCAATCTATTTAGCCCCTCTTTTACCACCGTATTGATTTCTTGCGGATGATTCGCATGCACCACCACTATCACCTGGCCTCTAAATATCGATAATGTCTCTACTAACGCCTGGGTCATCCGCTCCGGCATAACAATCGGTAAGCGCGTATGAATTCTCAATCGACGTATATGTGGCACGGTTTGAATTTTATCAATAAAAGCATGCAGCAATTTATCACTAACGGCTAAAGGATCCCCGCCGCTTAAAATAATTTCGTTAATTTCTGAATGTTCTGCAATATAACTTATTATCTTATCCCAACCTCGCGTGCCAGGATTATTATCCGCATAAGGAAAATGTCGACGAAAACAATAACGGCAATGCACGGCACAAGCACTTGTTAGGGTCACTAATGCTCGGCTTCGGTATTTATGCAAAAGCCCAGGTATAGGATTTGCTTCTTTCTCGGCTAATGGATCTTCATTGTAGCCAGATACCACTTGCAACTCTGCGCCTAACGGTAAAATTTGCTTCAATAAGGGATCGTTTATATTTCCTTTTTCAATTCTATCCAAAAATCCTCTAGGCACTTTTAAAGGAAAAGCCTTAGCTGCTTCTTTAGCAGCAGGTAATAAATCCAGGTCTAACTCAAGCAGTGATAATAACTCCAGAGGATCTGTGATCAAATCCGCTAACGCTGCGCGCCAATCTGATTTGGTCGTTTTTAAGTTTAACATGCCGTATTAAGCCCTTGAAATTGATCAAAAATAAAACCATTTATGAATTATTGGTATAATCGAAGTATGGTACCGTCAAATCTATAGGGAGTCATCGCGTGTTTGATGCGGATCGAGCAATTACCAATAGCGACCAAGATAGGCTAAACCGTGCCTTGTTTTCACAATACTTGGCTCGTTGTTTGCTTGATCATAAAGATCCGGAAAGTCTTGTGGTAGGACTCTACGGTGGCTGGGGTGTCGGCAAAACATCTATTATTAATTTGGTATTAGAAGAGCTCAATTTTGCTAGCAGCAATATTGATGATAATGAAAAACCCATCGTTTTGAATTTCAGCGCCTGGAGTTATTCAGGCCAAAACCAATTAATTTATAGCTTCTTTCGTCGTCTCTCTTCTATCTTACGCAGCATTCCTTATCTTGAAAATAAAAATCGCATTATTCATTTGCTGGAATTATACGTCTCATTCTTTACACACAAACCTGTTCCAAGATCATTAAGAACGAAACGCTCTTTTTGGGAAAAGATTACCTTTCAAGGCAAGGAAGAGGTTTACGCCTGGGAATCAGGCCGTGATTTAACATTAATTAAAGCCGAGCTAAATGAATTATTAAGAAATCAAAAACATAAAATTATTATCATCATTGATAATATTTCCCGCATGGAAGAACCGGAAGTGAAGCAAATTTTTCAAATTGTGAAGTCTATGGGTGATTATGCAAATACGACCTATTTACTGGCATTTGATAAAGAACAAGTGGTTAGCATGATCGACAGGCAAGAAGGTGGCGGCGGTAAAGAATATGTTGAAAAAATAGTTCAACTCCCTTTTGATGTTCCACCCATCTTACAGCAAGACTTAGAAAAGATTTTTGCTGATCGCTTAAATGATGTGATTAGCACCGTACCACTTGGCGCGTGGAATGTAGAGCAATGGGCAGATATTTATTATAGCTCATTAAAATTTTTCTTTGAAAACTGTCGTGATATTACCCGTTATGTTAACACACTCAATTTTAGTTACCCTAGACTAAAAGAAGTCGTCAACCCAGTTGATTTCTTCGCGCTCACAGCTATTGAAGTATTTACGCCTGAGGTTTATTTTGGCATACGAGACAACAAAGATTTGTTTACTGATTTATTAGATCATGTCTACACCATGAATCAAATTCAAAATCAAAAAGACATTACGAGATGTGAAGAAATTTTAAATCGCTCTCATCGTATTCCTAGAGAAATCCTATTAGAACTGTTAATCCGATTATTCCCTAGAATTCGCAGACTCTATCAACCCGATCTGTCTTTCTATCATTCAGAAAGTGTGGCTAGAAAATTACGAAAGATTTGCAGCCCTGATTTATTTGAACTCTATTTCAGATTATCCATGCAAGCGGCTCAAATACAAAAATCAGAATTTGAAACTATTTTATCGATTGCTTCTAGCAACGAAGAGTTTGATCAAGCGTTAGCACGTTTGAATCAGGACGACCGTATTTTGCAATTCATTGATCAATTAGATGGGAAAATTCTACATAAAATTCCCAGGGATCATATTCATGTGATTGTGAATGCCTTAATTGATAATGCAGATCTCTTTCCTTTCGGTATCACAGGACCTTTAAATTTAAATACGCCTATGCGTATTCACCGTATCTTACATCATCTCTTGCAACGATTTGGTAAGTCAGATGACCGATTTTCAATTCTGCAAGAAGCGATAGCTAAAGCTGCCAAGAGTTTATATATCATTGTGCATGAGCTAGAAGAACAAGGCAAAGAACATTTAGAAGAAGAGGATACCTTTCTGCCATTGGAATTTAGAGATTTAACACCCGACCAATTAACGTCTCTTAAACAATTGGCTGTCACCCGAATTAAAGCGTGGGCTGACAATGGAAGCTTAGCTGAACATCCCCGCTTATTACCGATTTTATTTGCCTGGTTGAATTGGGATGATGCGGAAAATTGCCGTCATTATGTTGATGAGATGACCAAAACAGATAAAGGCTTAATTGCATTTTTGATTGCCACCTTAGATAGCGCGATTGATGAAGCCATGACGGAATATGAGAAGAAAGCTTATTGGCAGGATTTGGTACAAGACATTGAGGTGTTTATCCCTGTGAGCAAGTTAGAGCATCATGCAAAGGCTGTTTTTGAAGATGGGTATTTTGAAAAATTGCGGGAAAGAGAACAGTTAGCGTTAATGATTTTTCTGGATTTAGTTCAGTCTAATGCGGAGAAGGTAATTCCTAAGACGTCTGGTTAATCAATCCAATAAAATGTAGCCCGGCATCCCAATGCTGTCATGCCCGCGTTGGCGGGTATAACATTTTTCATTATTGTAACGACGCAACAATACTAAAGAACACCCTAGGCGTACGACCCTGATCCATATTATCCACCGTAGGCTGCTCTAACGCTGCTATTGACCTGGTCAACACTTGTGTCCACATCAGGTTACCGGATACATACTTAGTCGCAAAAAATCTAACACCAAGACCCGTCGATGCACCACTAGATTTAATGGGTGTATCGCCGATTAATAAATAATTCCACACCGCCCCAATATCATAGAACGCATAGAACTGTAATGATTGCACCAAAAAGCGTTCAACCGGCAAGTCATAACGTAATTCTAAACTACCCGCTAAACCTTTATCGCCAATAAGTTCAGCCACATCATAACCACGACCTAATTGGCTGCCGCCAAACGTAAATTGTTCAGACGCTAATAATGGGTTGAATGCATACTGGCCGCTCACTAAACCATAAGCTGACCATGGACCTTTAATGGCTTGCATTCTAGCCGCTGTTGCCATTATTTTGGTATAAGTACCACGTCCGCCAGGTCGAGAAGTCTGAGCAGTTTCTGGATTAAAGTTAGAGGTGTAGCCAAAAATAGGCAATCCTTGTCTGACATCCGCACTTAGTAAGTTAGAGCCATAGTATCTATCTGCAAAATTATATGTTCCACCTAACCCTAAGCTACGCAAATGGTCAGTATATAAAGGTATCTCCCCGAGCCCGAGCGGATCTGCCGTCACATCACTATCTAGATAATTTGTGTTTATTCGCCAAGTAAGGCTCTCAGACCGAGTACGTATCCAAGGAATTTGCATATTGATATAGTAATTACTGTTTAGGCCATCAATTTTTAGCGGCTGTAATACATACAAAGGTCGCGTATGCACACTGGTACCACCGAAGATCAGGCGCATACCTTGATCTTTAATCGCCATATTGTAGTTGATATCTAAATAGGTAAGCTCTGAGCCTTTTGGTGTTTTAGTAAAGGTGAACTGGGTTGAATCACCAGACGTGATCATGGAGTTTAGACCAAGATTACCCGTCATCTGCTGCGGACCAATATAACGCGTACCATAATCATCGTAGGAAGCATAACCCGTAATCGGTTTATTCTGCGTGACTAAACTGATATCTGCCGCACCCGTTTTACTCTTTGACGGTTCTAAAACAGCTTTTACTTGCGTGCCTGGAATTTCGTTTTCCAGCAATAGGTATCGTTCCATACGGCTAAGTTCTAATGGTGGGCATTTACCAATTTGCTCACCTATCGCTTGCACTAAACATCTAGCACCTTTAGGGTCACCCGTCACAGTCACTCGACCGATGGTTCCTTCCACCACTTGTATGCGCACGTTTCCGCCTGTGACGTGTTGGGGCGGCAAAATGGCGCGGGAAAGAATATAGCCATTATTGCGGTAGTAATTTGTGATGCTTTGTACAATACCAAATAAATCAGCAACACTAATTTGTTTGCCGAGCTTGTCTTTATAAAGCGGCTTTAATTGCTCGGTAGAAAAGTGCCGATTGCCAACTAGAATAATATTGTTAAGCTTGAATTTGATTTTTTTTGCTTCAGCACTTAATTTGGTTTCTTGGGGTTTAGGTGTCGACAAACTAGGTGCTGTGACTTCTTCTTGCGTTTGAACCTGCTCACGCTTTAATTGTTTACCAACCTGTTCTGGTAAAACAGAACCGGGCAAGAAGCCGCCTAGCGGCTGAGCCCAAGAAACCTGGGCAATCATCAGTAAGGCTGCTAATGGAGTTAGCTTAAATATTTTTTTGACCGCCATCCAGAATCCCTTTCCGCGTCTTACAATTTTCTATTGTATGCAAAAGCTGGTAATTGGGCCACCGGAATTTTTATTAACCCAAGGGGCGGTAAATGGGGCAATGCTCGCCGGTTCAATCGTTAAATCTTGCTCTAAACTGGTAGGGCGGTTATTACTGAGCATAACATTGCCATCTTTGCCTACTTTTGCATATTTATCTTTCTCACTTAAACATGTTTTTTTGTTATCTTTGCCAGATACGCAGGGTGTTCCATGATAGTAACCAATATCAAGCTCACCATTAGTATAAGCAACTGCATATTCCGTTCCACGGACACCAATAGTGGCCACCGGCGTATTAACCTTATAATCACTAGGCTTATTTTTAGCAATTAAGCCAGTAATGGTACGGAAACCACCTTGAATAAGACTAACGACGTATTTACCGACAGAACCCTTTTTAACGCCGGCCTCGAATTTGTATTCGTCTATTTTAAATTGGGTGCCTTCTCTAAAGGTTAAGAGCGTGTTATCTGAGAAAACCACTTGGGCTTGAGTTTTATCATCGGTGATGAGTGAGTCTTTTAAATAAATAACGGATTGTTTTTGCAGGATGCGTTTCTCATTGTTGTCCATTTCTGCTGTTAAAATACCCTTTACCCAGACAACGCGGCCAACGGGGGTAGGGAGAGGGGGATCAGCAAACGCAGGATGCCAGACTGCAAATAGTGCTAGAAATATCAAAAATGGTTTCATTTTCTTTAGTTTAGTCATGGTTGATCCCTGCCTTAGTTTATATTTGTTTCTTCCCGCCAAAAGCACCTACCCTTTATTATCGTCAAAACTGGCCAACCACTTAAGGTCAATCCAGCATAAGGTGTCCAGCCACACTTACTCACCGTATCCTTGATCATTTGTTTACGACTCAAGTCTACTAAAACATAATCTTCATTAGGCGTTAAGTTAAATATTTGTCTCGCATTTAGTGATGTCAGGCTAATCACCTTATCCAGGGTTAATAATTTTTCATGACAAGCATTCAATAACAGCGGCAGGACAAACTCGATTCCTGGCATACCTGAAGGACAACGCCCATAAGGCTGCTCTTTCTCAGCCAACGTATGCGGTGCATGATCTGACCCTATTGTATCAATCACCTGATCTAGAATTGCTTCAAATAATGCTTTTCGTTGTTCTTTTGAACGCAAAGGAGGATTAACAACTGCTTTTCCCCCTAATGAAACATACTGGCTATCATCAAAAAATAGGTGGTGAGGAGTCGTCTCAGCAAAAACGGGTAAGCCTTCACACTTAGCAGCCTTGATTAGCTCAATCTCTTCTTTGGTGCTTATATGCAATATATAAAGCTTAGTACCATATTGTCTAGTTAGATGAATTGCTTTTTTAACCGCAGTCACTGCTGCTTCCACGTTACGAATCAGTGAATGTGTTGCATAATCAATAGGTTCTTTAAAACGAATTTTATTTGCATGCATAATGTGTTCATCTTCTGCATGTACAGCCACAATTAAATTCTCTTTCGCTGCCAATTTAAAGACGGCTGCTAGACTTTCATCGTCATCAATCACTAAGTTTCCAGTACTACAGCCCATAAACACTTTGATGCCAATCGCTTGATGATTTAATTTAGTGATTTCATCTAAATGTTGCTTATCGGCGCCAAAAAATAACTCGTAACGCAATGGAATACCCGCCACTTGTAATTGACTATCGATTAACTGTTTTTTTTCTCTCAATAATGCTTGGGTGATCGTTGGCGGCAATGTATTAGGCATATCAAATACATGGGTACAACCACCTCTGATAGCAGCCTTTGCGCCACTACGCCAATCTTCTTTATATTCTAGCCCTGGGGTTCTAAAATGCACGTGAGGATCGATCACGGCAGGCAGCAACATTAAGCCTTTTGCATCAATATCAATGGTTTGTTCGCTAGGAATTTGTTTGTTTACCACTGATCCATCGGGCAAAGTGACGTTCTGCAAGGTAATCATTAAGCTACACCATCATTACTTGATTACGATCAAATACTTTTTCGCAAAATTGGCAAGTCATATTTATTTTACTACCATTTTCTGAAATATTGAAAACGGTCTTGATAGGTTCTGCATTAGTGATACAAGCAATATTTGGACATACGAAGAGATCATTCACTGAACTGGGTAAGGTCGTAATAATTTTTTCACCGACTATAAATTCTTTAATGACATTAATGGTGGCATCTGGCGCAAAAATTCTAATTTGACTAGCCGATTCTTGACTAATGAAATAATTTTCAATTTTTAATAAATCTTTCAATCCCATTCGTAAACTATTTAAGTTTAAACCTATCGTCGCTTTATATCCACCACTGATTAAATCCAACATATGCACAATACGAATCGCTTGACCTGGTTTAATGTGATCAATCACCGTGCCATTTTCAATCGCAGATACAGATAATGTTTTATGCATGAAGAACCCCTAACATTTTAACTAATAAGGCCTGCCTGATATAAACGCCATTTTCAGCTTGTTGGAAATAATAGCTATAAGGCGTGTCATCTATCGCTTTATCAATTTCCGTGAGTCGCGGCAATGGATGTAATATTTTCAAATTTGGTTTTGCGGCTGACAACATATTGAGTGTTAATTGATAAGGCTCTGTATTGATGCGAGATTCTAATGCACTGAAACGTTCTTGCTGCAAACGCGTCATATAAAGAACATCTACCTTAGGGATAATATCTTCTAAACTCTGATGCAATGAATAACGTACACCTTGTTTTTTTAACTTATCAGCAATTGTTTCCGGCAGTGATAACTCACTGGGTGAGACTAAAAACAACCGGATGTTAAACAAAGCGCAGGCTTCCGCGAGCGAGTGTATTGTACGTCCATATTTTAAATCACCAACCAACCCTAATGATAATCCCTGTAAATCTTTTTGGCATTCTTGCATCGTAAATAAATCAACTAATGCTTGTGTTGGATGCTGATTGGCGCCATCTCCAGCATTAATAATAGGCTTAGAAGAAACACAAGCAGCGGCTCTTGCTGCGCCTTCTTTGGCATGGCGAACAACAATTAAATCAGCATAGGCACACATCACACGAATAGTGTCTTGCAAACTTTCGCCTTTTTTAGTGGATGTCGCTTCATCGCTAGAAAACCCTAATACATTAGCGCCTAATTTTAAGGCAGCTGCTTCAAAAGATAAGCGCGTACGAGTAGATGGCTCAAAAAAACAATTTGCTATAATTTTATTTTTTAACAATGGTTGATTGGGATTTTTCTTAAATTCGCTAGCTAATAAAAATAATGATTGGATATCTTGCAATGATAAATCTTTTATAGAAATAAGATGTTTATTTTCTAATTCATTTTTCATGGGTATTTCTCACGGAATATTCTTGCCAAGATAAAATAGAAGCAGGTTGCTGACCTTTATAATTAATCAAACACTGCAACATAATTTGAGCTATCTGCACATTTGTAATCAATGGAATATGATGATCAACCGCCATTCTACGAATTAAAAATCCATCGGTATCCAGCTTAATACCTGCGTTGGCCGTCGGTATATTGATAATTAAATCTGTTTTATCCTGACCAATAATGGTTTGAATATTAGGCTCACTTTTTTCACTGGCTTTACTAACAAAATAAGAACCGATGCCATTCTTTGATAAATATTCGTGTGTGCCACTGGTGCTGTAAAACTCCCAGCCCATTTCATCTAGCTGCTTTAAATAAGGTAAAAATTTTGGCTTATGCATATCAGCAATAGAAATAAGAATGCGTTTTTGGGGTAGTGATTGCTCGGTGGCTAACCACGCTTTCAAATAAGCCTCATAAAGATCTTCGCCCAAGCAAGCAACCTCGCCCGTTGAGGACATTTCAACATTTGCAACAGGGTTTGCACCCTTTAAGCGATGATAAGAAAATTGTGGGACTTTTACACCGACATAATCTAATTCCAGCGTCTCATAAGAAAAAGGAGCTTGTTTTCCCAGCATTGTTCGCGTTGCTATGTCTATAAAATTATATCCTGTTACCTTTGAAACAAAGGGGAAGGATCGTGCAGCACGTAAATTACATTCAATAACTTGGATAAAATTGTTTTTCGCAATAAATTGAATATTAAACGGTCCTGTAATATTCAGTGCTTTGACAATTTGCTTCGTTATTTTTTTCGTTTTTCTGATCGTCTCTAAATAGAGGCGCTGTGGTGGAATCACCAAGCTTGCATCGCCAGAATGGATACCAGCATTTTCGATATGCTCGGTAATGGCTTCAATTACAATCCGACCAGCCTCAGCGACTCCGTCCACTTCTAACTCTTTTGCATCTTGTATAAACTTAGAAATAACGACGGGATGTTCTGTCGATACCAAGGAAGCTGCTAACAAATACTCTTTTAGCATGCCTTCATCAAACGCCACATTCATGGCAGAGCCTGACAAAATATAAGATGGTCTAATTAAAACAGGATAGCCAATTTGTTTGGCAAATTGTTTTGCTTTTTCTAAACTGCTCACTGCTTGCCAAGCTGGTTGATCAATATCAAGTTTCGTTAAAAGAGCAGAAAACTTTTCTCTATCTTCGGCTTGATCAATAAAATCTGCTTTAGTTCCGATTAAAGAATACCCTAATTTAGCTAATGGCAATGCCAGATTATTAGCAACTTGTCCACCAACAGAAACAACTACCCCTGATGCTTCTTCAAAATCTGCAATGTCGCAAACACGTTCCAATGTTAGCTGCTCAAAGTACAATCGATCTGATTCATCATAATCAGTGGATACTGTTTCTGGATTTGAATTAATTAAAATAGCCTGTTTACCTAGCTGTCTTAAGGTGCGCGAAGTATTGACAGCACACCAATCAAATTCTACGGAGGACCCAATTGAATATGGCCCAGATCCTAATACAATGATTGCTTCACTCGTCGTCCCGCGCGAGGGCGCGGGATCCAGCAGTTGTTCAGATGATGCAGTTTTTCCGGATCCCGCGCCTTCGCGCGGGACGACGGACTGAGGCTGGACATCATGAAATGCTGCGTTATAAGTTAAATATAAATAATTCGTCTCACTAGCAAATTCGCCCGCCAATGTATCAATCTGTTTTACAAATGGCTTAATATTGGCCTTTAAACGCAACTGACGAATATCATGCTCGGATTGTTTAGTTAAATACCCCAAACCTTTATCTGAAAAACCCGAGCATTTTGCCTGTCGTAACAACTCATCTGATAAGTTTTCTTTTTTAATACGCAATTCTAATAATGCAATGGCTTGGATATGTGATAAAAACCAAGTGTTAATTTGACTTAATTCATGCGCTTCAAGAACGGTACCGCCGGCCAAAAAGAATTGATATAACGCAAATAAACGCCTATCTGTTGGATGACGAATTTCAGTGCGAGGATGTTGAATCAAGTGTGGATAATCACTTAAACACGAAGCACCAATATTTAACATGCCAACTGCTTTTTGTAAGCTTTCAGGAAATGAACGGCCGATACTCATCACTTCCCCAACACTTTTCATCTCTGTGCCTATTGTACGTTCCGCAGCTTTCAATTTATGCGTATCCCAACGCGGGATCTTAACCACAATATAATCTAATGCCGGTTCAAAGAAGGCACATGTTTTCTGAGTAACGGTATTTTTTATCTCATGAAGCAAATAACCTAAGCCCAACTTTGCAGCAATAAAAGCGAGAGGATAGCCGGTTGCCTTGGAAGCAAGTGCACTAGAACGTGATAAACGTGCATTCATTTCTATGACACGATAGTCACCCGTAACAGGATGAATCGCAAATTGAATATTACATTCACCGACAATATTAAAGTGATTAGCAATTGTAATCGACATATTACGCAATTGCTGATGTTCTCGATTATTTAAGGTTTGTGCCGGTGCAACAACAATGCTTTCACCTGTATGCACGCCCATAGGATCAAGATTTTCCATATTACAAATGGTGAGTGCATTTCCTCCTTTATCTCTGACTATCTCATATTCAAATTCTTTCCAGCCCAACAAATATTCTTCAATTAAAATTTGCGGCACGGTTGAAAAACATTCATTAGCTCGACGAATCAGTTCGACTTCATCATTAATTTTGCCTGATCCTAAACCGCCTAACGAAAAACCCGAACGCAGCATAATCGGATAACCAATTTGATTAGCGGCAATACATGCTTCATTTACCGTTTTTGCTGAATAGCTCTTAGGAGATAATATATCGATACTTTCTAGCGCTTTTTTGAATAAGTCTCTATCTTCTGTCTGCAAAATAGAGGTCACTTGCGTGCCCAATACCTGCACATGATGCTTAGCTAAGACACCTTCTTTTTCTAATGCTAACCCTAAATTTAAGGCGGTTTGTCCACCAAATCCGAGTAAAATAGCATCGGGCTTTTCTTTTTCGATAATGCTGGTGACAGTTTCAATATTGAGTGGCTGCAAATAAAGTTTATCTGCCATGTGAGCATCGGTTTGAACAGTTGCAATGTTTGGATTAATTAAAACAACTTCTATCCCTTCTTCTTTTAGTGCTTTGATTGCTTGCGAACCAGAATAATCAAACTCACCTGCTTGTCCAATTCGTAAACCACCCGAACCTAATAGTAGTACTTTTTTAACCATTCATTACCTCGCGGTAAAATTCATCAAATAACCAAGTGGTATCTTCAGGCCCGGGTGCCGCTTCTGGATGAAATTGCACAGAAAAGAAAGGTAGAGTTTTATGCTTGATACCAGCAACACTTTGGTCATTTAGGTTTTTAAACGTCACCTTCCAATCGTCACTTAGGCTATTTTCATCAACCGCATAGCCATGATTTTGCGATGTTAAATAACATCTATTTGTAGGAAGATAAAGACAAGGCTGATTATGTGAGCGATGCCCAAATGGCAATTTAAACGTGGTGGCGTCCGCTGCTAATGCCATCAATTGCATACCCAAACAAATCCCAAAAATAGGTTTACGTTTTAACATTGCTTTCCGAATAATCTCTATTGTTTTAACGCAACGCTTAGGATCGCCAGGGCCGTTTGAAATAAACACACCATCATAATCTTCATTCGTATAATCATAATCGTAAGGAACGTGTTTGATACGCACGGGAAATTTCAATAATTCCCTAAATATATTTTCTTTCATGCCACAATCAACAATGATGACACGCTTTTCGCCTGCCCCTATTTCATACGCTTCTTTAATCGAAACTTCATCTACCCAATCTATTTGTTCAAAGTCTTCAAAATGATCAATAGTAAGGCCTGATGGAACGATAGCGCCAGGGACTACGCCTTTATCACGCAAGCATTTAGTTAATGCCCTCGTATCCACCTTCGTTAACACAGGTGTTTTTTGCTCAACAAGCCATTCGCTAAAAGATTTTTGTGCAGAAGGGTTGGAGTAAAATGGGGCAAGTTCTGAAACAATCACGCCGCGTGCATGAATTTGCTTAGATTCCCAAGTGGAAGCATCACCAACACCGTAATTGCCAATAAGGGGATAAGTAAAAACGAGAATTTGACCCGCGTAAGAAGGATCTGTTAATGACTCAACATAACCGACCATGCCAGTGGTAAAAACGATTTCACCAAAAGTGATATGGTCCTGCTTAACAGGTAATTCACCTTGAAAAACGTCACCTGATTTTAAAATCAATTGTGCTGTCAGGCTCATGATCCTCTTCCATATTTTTCAAAAGAACCTAGCTAAAACCTAGGCCGTCATTGCGAGTGCTGCGAAGTAATCCATGGCAGGGTTGATGCGTTGCATGGATTGCTTCGCTGCACTCGCAATGACGGCACAGACTTTAGCTTAGTTTCTTGCTCGCAAATATGGCAGTCTGAACGCTGCCATATTTGTATCATGTAATTTCACCTCTGTACATTAATTCCAATATTCAGTAGCATTAAAGAATGCAGCAAACGTCACTGATTAAAACGCTATACCAGATAGGTGTTTTTCAATTTGGTGAATTCCAATTGAAAAGTGGCCAAACTTCTACAATTTATTTAAATCTGCGCAAAATTATCTCCTATCCACAGGTGCTACGCGACATTGCAGACGCCATGTGGACATACGCAAAAGACTTGGAATTTGATCTTATTTGCGGCGTACCTTATACCGCTCTACCTATTGCGACTTGCTTATCTTTAGATCACAACATACCCATGGTCATGCGCCGTAAAGAAAAAAAAGATTACGGTACTAAACAATTAATTGAGGGTGTCTTTCAAGATAACCAGCGCTGTATCATTATTGAAGATGTCATAACCAGTGGCGCTAGTATTTTAGAAACCGCAAAAGATCTTGAAGCAGCTGGTTTATCCATCAAGCATTTAATTGCATTGATAGATCGAGAACAAGGCGGTCGAAAAACATTAGAAACAAATTATCAATTATTTACAGTATTAACAGTAACAGACATATTAACCACCTTGTTAAGCACCTCGTTAGCCACTCCTGAAGAAGCCAATATCATACAAGCCCATCTAACATCGAGATCAATATGATATCCCATCTATCTTATTCAGAACGTGCCAATTACTGTCTATCACCACTTGCACAAAATTTATTTCGGTTAATGGATGCCAAACAAACCAATCTTACTTTATCCGTCGATGTGACTTCTGCGGCAGAGTTACTTACATTAGCCAATGATATAGGCCCTGAAATATGTGTCTTAAAAACTCATATTGATATTATCGATGATTACACACCTGAGCTCACTCATGAATTATTACTGATTGCTCATAAACATCGTTTTTTATTATTTGAAGATAGAAAATTTGCAGATATTGGTAACACCGTAAAATACCAATATAAAGGCGGCATATATCGTATTGCTGAATGGGCGGACATTATTAATGCACATGGCTTACCAGGCATAGGTATTATTCAAGGCCTGGCCGAGGTGGGCCGTAAAAAAAATCGGGGTTTATTATTAATTGCTGAAATGAGTTCTCGTGATCATTTAATGGATGCTGTTTATAAGCAAAAAACCTTGGCGATGGCTGAGCAATATGCTGATTTTGCGATTGGATTTATTACGCAACATGCTTTATCGACTGATCCACATTGGATTAATTTCACACCGGGTATTCAGTTAAAAAATAATGGCGATGAGCTAGGGCAGCAATACAAAACACCTGAACAAGCTATCTTAGAGAATGGTGCAGATGTGATTATTGTTGGACGTGGCATTATTCATGCAGCAGATTCAGTCGCGATGGCGGTTAAATATCGTGAAGCGGGCTGGAATGCTTATTTAAAAAGGCAAGAAGGGTAGTTGTATTGGAGCCTACTCCTTAATTCACGGCCGTCATTGTTTTGATTTGATCAAAATAACACCAGAATTACATTGGATGAACCTTAAACTGGAGCTTTTATCCTACGATCTTAAGCTATCCACCCCCCTCAAAATTAAGTAGAATATGCCTACTTTTTACCAGCCTTTTTCCTGAAAAGTGCTGCACCTTAAGAATAAAATCTAGGAGATTCCAATGGCTCTATCGACTTATGAGGTGAGGGACACCATGACATCAAATGCTAAAATCAACTTAACTATCAATGAGTTGCTTGATGCAGCTTTAGCACGAAAGGAGGGCGAATTTGCCTCTAATCAAGCTTTTGTTGCAAAAACCGGGGTCAGAACCGGCCGCTCCCCCAAAGATCGGTTCATCGTTCGTGATGAGATCACCGAAAAAGATGTGGATTGGAATCATATCAACCAAGCCATTAGCCCTGCCTGCTTTAAGGCTTTGTGGGATACAGCGTTCGACTACTTGCAATCCCAAGATACTTACTTTGTTTCCAACTTACGCGTTGGCGAGCATGAGCAATTAGGCTTACCCGTCACGGTCATGACCGAGCTTGCTTGGCATAACATATTTACCAATGTGTTATTTATTCAACCAGACAATAAAAATGCGCCGGTTGATCTACAGACACAGTGGACGCTTTTAAATACCCCAGGTTGTCCAACGAAGGGCGCTGCAGATGGCGTGAATAGTGATGCGGCGGTGATTATTAACTTCTCAGAGCGTAAAATATTAATTCGCGGCACGTATTACGCGGGTGAAATAAAGAAAGCGATGTTCTCTGTTTTAAATTTCATATTACCTGAACACGACATCTTACCAATGCATTGTGCAGCAAACGTTGGCCAAGATGGTGACACCGCTTTATTCTTTGGTTTATCTGGTACCGGCAAAACCACCTTATCTGCAGATCCTGATCGCTTCTTAATTGGTGATGATGAACATGGTTGGGGCGAAGAAGGCGTATTTAATTTTGAAGGCGGCTGCTACGCAAAATGTATCGATCTTTCTAAAGAACGTGAACCTATTATTTGGGATGCAATTAGATACGGCTCTGTATTAGAAAACGTTGTCATTGATCCCGTTACCAAAGAGCCTGATTACGCTGATACCAGCTTAACGCAAAATACGCGTGCCGCTTACCCTCGTGAGTTTATTGAAAAACGTGTTGAAAATAACCGCGGCAAGCAACCTAACGCTGTTTTATTCTTAACTTGCGATTTATACGGTGTATTACCGCCTATCGCTCGCTTAACACCAGAACAAGCTGCTTATTACTTCTTAAGTGGTTACACAGCATTAGTTGGCAGCACAGAAGTCGGTAGTGGTGGCGGCATTAAACCAACCTTTAGTACTTGCTTTGGCGCACCTTTCTTCCCACGCCCACCACGTGTGTATGCTGAATTATTGATGAAGCGTTTAGCAAACTTTGATGCACAAGTTTACTTAGTTAACACTGGCTGGACAGGTGGTGCACACGGTGAAGGCGGCAAACGCTTCTCCATTCCAACCACACGCGCCATTGTAACGTCTATTGTGAATGGTGATATCAAACATGCTAAATTTGAAACCTTACCTGGCTTTAATTTAGAAATCCCAACGGAAGTTGCTGGTGTTGAAACTCAGCTGTTAAATCCAGCTAATAATTGGAAAGATAAAGCAGCACACGATAAAAATGCTAAGACCTTAATTGCACAATTTATTGAAAACTTTAAACGGTTTGATGTGAGTGATGCCGTTAGAAATGCGGGTCCTACGCTAAGTTAGATCAACACTTGTCATTCCCGCGAAAGCGGGAATCCATTTATAACGATCCACCTGCTACATGTCGCGATGGATTCCCGCTTTCGCGGGAATGACAGTAGCGACACTAAATAAAAAGGAATTTATACATGAGCTTTTTAAAGGAATTCAAAGCCTTAAATGCCAAAAAATAATGCTATCAGTGATAACTTGATTTTTATAAAAAATAAAATCTCTGAATTTGAAAAAAAATATCATAGAGGGCCTGGCTGCGTCCAATTATTAGCCGCTAGCAAAACACAGTCCATTGAAAAAATCACTGCCGCTTATCAGGCTGGCCAACACTTGTTTGGTGAAAATCACCTGCAAGAAGCATTAGATAAAATAAATCAATTAAGTAAACTTAATATTGAATGGCACTTTATTGGCAGCATTCAGCGCAATAAAACCAAGAAAATTGCCGAGCATTTTTCTTGGGTTCAGAGTGTTGATAATCAATTAATCATAGATCGATTAAATGAGCAACGGCCAACGCATTTTCCGCCGCTTAATATTTGTCTTGAAGTGAATCTAAGTGGTGAGGCTAGTAAGTCTGGTGTTCATCTAAATGATGTTATTCAACTAGCGACTTACTGCAAACATTTACCTAATATTCGTTTACGTGGATTAATGTCCATCCCTGCGCCCAGTTTAGATTTTGCGACACAGCGCGCTCAATTTAAATTATTATTTGAATGTTATCAGATGTTACAGCAACAAGGATTCCAATTAGATACGTTGTCTATGGGTATGTCGGATGATTTTGAAGCAGCCATTGCAGAAGGATCAACGATGGTAAGAATAGGGACACGGATTTTTGGAGAAAGAATATAAGCACCTGTGATTGTCATCCACCACTGTCATGCTGAGCCTATCATCCCGAGCGTAGCGAGGGCTGACGCGATAAAAAAATAAAAATTACGACAACCATCTGATTAAATTAATATTTCATCGTGATTAGGGTAAGTCCCTAGTTCCGCACATTATACCATAATCATAAGCATGTGGATTGCGCTATAACTAGGTTATAGGGAAATATTTTTTAACGAGGCGGCCACTCATGATAACAGCAACAGTAAGGACGGCATTCGCGGCTCTGACACTGATGTTTTTAAGCACGTCAGTCGTTTTTGCAGCAAACGATGCTCACGTTAGAGGGATTTATTTAACACAATACACGCTGGAAAATACTAAAACTATCAACTACTTAATTGAGCGCGCTAAAAAAGCGGGCGTGGATACGTTTGTAGTAGATTTTGAAAAACCATCAAAACGTTATAAAGAAAATATCGCCTTGCTGAAAGAAAATAATATTAAATATGTCGCACGCATCGTGATGTTCCCCGGTGGTGGTACACCTGCGATCATTAAAAATCCTGAAAAATGGCAAAAAAAGTATGCGTTAGTGAAAGAGGCTATCGATATGGGTGCTAGCAGCATTCAATTAGACTACATCCGCTACAACACAAAGCAACCACCTTCTGAACAAAACGCAAAAGATATACTAAATATCATTTCTTGGTACAAAAACAAACTAGGCGGGCAAGTTCCTCTTGAAATTGATGTGTTTGGTATCGCGAGTTATGGAGACTCAAAATATATCGGTCAAAATATAAAATTATTCTCCCAAAGTGTCGATGCCATCTGCCCCATGGTTTATCCATCACACTACACACCATTTGCGACTCACTTTGCCCATCCATTTGATACGGTCTACGATTCTTTATCTAGCATCCAAGACCAGTTCCAAGGTGAGATGCCAATAAAGATGTATGCCTATATTGAGCTTAGCAATTATCACTATCCTATGAACCATGCAAGAACCTTAGATTATATCCGTGCACAAATTAAAGCGGTGAAGGATGCAGGTGGGGATGGTTGGTATGCTTGGAGCCCACATAACAAATATGACAATTTGTTCTATGTGTTAGAAAACCCAACAGAAATAAAGCAAGAATAGTGTGATGATGGCTGAGAGGCCGTCTTGCCTGACGACAAAAAAGCCCCTTCATGGGGCTTTTTTGTTTTTAGCGAGTAAAGCAGTCCTTCGAAACAGCAAAAATAGAGACAGCAAGAGGGTTGCCCTTCGAGCTATTCGCCCTGAGGAGGCGCGCAGCGCCGTCTCGAAGGGCAACCCTCTTTACTATCGCGCTCAACCATCGACAACCTCACACACCCTATGCTTAAATACAATTTCATTCTAAGCGGAACAGTGTATGACTACTCCTACCATTGCCATCATAGGCGCCGGCAACATGGGGCTTAGTTTAATTGGCGGATTAATTAAAGATCAACATCCGCCCAGCCATATCATTGCGGCAGACCCTAGCGTAGAAAAGCTAACGCAGCTCGAACAGCGTTTCAGCATTAAAACGACCTCAGACAATAAAGCTGCCGTGATCGCAGCTGATGTCGTCATTTTTGCTGTAAAGCCACAGTATTTTGCAAACGTCGCTAAAGAACTAGCGCCTATCATGCAAGACCATCACCCATTAGTGATTTCGATTGCCGCTGGCATTCGCATCAGCCACATTCAACATTGGCTAGGCGACCATATTGCTATTGTACGCTCCATGCCCAACACGCCAGCCCTCATTGGATGCGGCGCAACCGCTTTATATGCCAATGATTATGTAAGCGCTGAACAACGCAATCTGGCTGAATCCATGTTGCGTGCAGTTGGCATTACCATCTGGTTAGAAAAAGAAGCATTAATGGACACCGTGACAGCCCTTTCTGGCAGTGGTCCTGCTTATTTCTTCTTAATGATGGAATCCTTACAAGCTGCCGCTGAAGAAATGGGATTACCTACCGAAACGGCGCGTTTACTTACCTTACAAACCGCATTAGGCGCAGCTAGAATCGCCATGGAAAGTAACAGCGACTTAACGGAACTGCGACAGCATGTCACCTCCCCAGGAGGCACTACCGAAAAAGCTATTTCTGTGTTAGAAGAAAATAACATCCGTGAATTATTCAAAAAAACCTTGGCTGCAGCCAAGTCTCGTTCGGAAGAATTAGCTGAAATTTTAGGAGAGAAATAAACAATGTCAGATACGATTCGTAACGCCTTGTTATTTTTAATTAACACGATATTTGATATTTATTTATTCATTTTGGTCTTACGCGTCATTTTGGCTTGGGTAGGCGCTGATTACTTCACCCCCATTGTCCAATTTATTGTAAAAATGACGGACTTCTTAGTTAAACCACTTAGGCGTTATATTCCTAACTATCGCAGCATTGAATTTTCCACAATCGTAGTTATCTTAGTGTTAGAAATGATTAAATTTTTCATTGTTGGATTATTGACCTTTGGTCTTGCCAATATTATTGGCTTAATCATCATGGCGTTTAGCGATTTCTTAAAATTAGTGTTGATGGCGTTCTTTTATGCGATTTTATTCCAAGCTATCTTAAGCTGGGTACAACCTACCTCACCAATGAATCGCGTATTAGTGCAATTTACCGCACCCATACTACGTCCTTTCCAACGAATTTGTCCGACGATTAATGGGTTTGATATTTCGCCTATCCCTGCGTTAATTGTTTTACAGTTACTTATTATGATAGTTGTTACCCCACTAATGGCACTGGGTATGGGAGTTGCTTTTGCTTGAGAACAAAATAAAAGTTGTATTAGCGAGTAGTAATAAAGGTAAGATTGAGGAATTAAATGCATTATTTGCTGATCTTTCTATTGAGCTTATTCCTCAATCTAAATTCGGAATAGAAGATGCCGATGAAACCGGTTTAACCTTTATAGAAAATGCCTTGATCAAAGCAAGACATGCGACCAAATTATCTGGCTTGCCCGCGATGGCTGACGATTCAGGTATTGTTGTTAAAGCCTTAAATGGTGCGCCTGGTGTTTACTCAGCACGCTATGCGGGTGATCACGGCAATGCACAAGAAAATATAAAAAAACTACTCGTTGATTTAAAAGATGTGCCTGCTGAAAATCGAGACGCTGCTTTTCATTGCACCTTAGCCTTTATTACCAACGAAAATGATCCGACGCCGATTGTCTGTGAAGGCGAATGGCCAGGCTCGATTTTATTTGCACCACAAGGTGATCAAGGTTTTGGTTACGATCCTGTTTTCTATGTTCCGAGTGAAGATAAATCCGTTGCTGAGTTATCGGCTGACATCAAAAATAAAATGAGCCACCGCGGCATTGCCTTACAAGCCTTACTAAAAAGATTACCGGAAAAATTATGAATGCATTATCCGTCGAAAAACTAACAAAAACGTATTCCAATGGCATTACGGCTCTGAAGGGTATTGACCTGGAAGTTGCTGAAGGAGATTTCTTTGCCTTACTCGGTCAAAATGGCGCAGGAAAATCGACCTCTATCGGCATCATTTGCTCACTGATCAATAAGACCAGCGGCAAAGTGCGGGTATTTGACTATGATATGGATACCGATTTAGCCATTGCTAAATCATTAATCGGCGTCGTTCCTCAGGAAGTTAATTTTAGTCAGTTTGAAAAAGTCTCGCAGATATTAATCAATCAAGCCGGTTACTACGGTATTCCCAGAAAAATAGCGAACGAGCGCATGGAACGCTATTTAAGTGATATGGGTATTTTGAGTATGCGTGATCAACCAGCCATTCGTTTATCTGGTGGTATGAAGCGCCGGTTAATGATTGCTAGGGCGTTAATGAATGAACCCAAATTACTCATTTTAGATGAACCAACAGCAGGCGTTGATATCGAATTACGCCGAACGCTGTGGGATTTTTTAGCCAAACTCAATCAAAGCGGCACGACTATTATTTTAACCACCCATTATTTAGAAGAAGCAGAATTGCTTTGTAAAAATTTAGCGATTATTGACCATGGCGAAATCATTGAGCGCGCTAACATGAAATCGTTAATCAATCGTCTAAATGTACAAACTCTGATCCTAGATTTACAAGGCGCGTCTATTGATCAATTGGCTCTAGATGGCTACAAATATCGTTTGGTAGATGATTCTAGTTTGGAGATCGAGGTACGCCGCGAACAATCATTAAATGAACTATTTGAGTTACTCACCCAACAAAATATAAAAATTAATAGCATGCGCAATAAAACAAATCGTTTAGAAGAATTGTTTGTTAATTTAATTAAAGAAAATAAAAGGTAAGCACTCATGCAAACTAGAACTGGGTTTTATCCCAGCGTCATCGCCTTACAAACCTTGCTGCGTAAAGAACTCTGGCGGTTTTTACGTATTTGGTCGCAAACACTATTTCCGCCCGTCATTACCATGAGCTTATATTTTATAATTTTTGGTAAGTTCATAGGATCGCAAATTAAGATGATCGATGGGTTTACCTATATTCAATATATCGTTCCTGGGTTGGTGATGATGTCTGTCATGACGAATGCCTATACGAATACCTCGTCTTCTTTCTTTTTAACCAAGTTTAATAAAAGTATTGAAGAAATGCTGGTATCGCCTATGTCTAATTTTATTATGTTATTAGGCTTTATGCTAGGCGGTGCCTTACGGGGAGTGCTAGTTGGCATTATTGTGATTGGTATTTCTTTATTTTTTACCCGCCTTCCGGTTTATCATCCCAGCATTATTATTAGCATGGGTATTTTAGCCTCTATGGTCTTTTCTTTGGGCGGACTAATTAATGGCGTGTATGCAAAACGTTTTGATGATATTTCGTTTATCCCAACGTTTGTATTGACCCCCTTAACTTACTTAGGTGGTGTTTTCTATTCCATCAAACAATTACCCGAATTTTGGCAGCGTGTTTCCATGTTTAATCCGATTTTGGCGATTGTGGATACCTTTCGATATGGCATGTTAGGGACTTCTGATTTAAATGTGGCGGTTGGATTTAGCTTGGTGATTGGATTATTTGTGGTGATGTTTTTCTGGGCTTGGTGGTTGCTGCATCGAGGGGTTGGAATTAAGGTTTAAGTAGATAGCACAGTTGATATCAAAAATGGCCTTGCACCCTCAATACTGTCATACCCGCGCAGGTGGGTACCCATCCAGAACATTCTCGACGTTTTTTATTTAGAATAAATGCATTTATTGTTACTTCATCTTTCTATCAGGATGGGTGCCCGCCTGCGCGGGTATGACAATAGCTACGCCGCATCCAAGCTACGCTTTCATTACATTCAACTATTTACAAATCTCCTGCATCACTTTACTCTCTCAATAAATCTCATCCACACATTATTCAAAAGGAAGGAATATGCTAAAACAAAGTCTCGTTCTCGTGGCTCTTAGTCTTGTTATCATCTTGGCCATGCCGTACGCACAACAAGCCGTGCAATATTTAGTAAATGGGCATGAATGGGTATCACAATTATTAACTGATGTTTTCTCTGGCGGACAAGTTGGTAATATAGCACGTGGTTTGATTGCGTTATTAAGCGTTCCAGTCTTAGTGGGTTTAGTGACTGCGGCTATTTATTACATGATAAGACGCAATTGGTTCCCGTATTTTATGGAAATCGTTTGGATTGCTTGGTTAATTCAGGCGGGTGCGTTGATTATTATGTATAAGGCGTAAATGCTCGTCGTCCCGCGCGTAGCGACAGCCGGGGCTCTTTTTTATTTTAAAGAAAAAGCCCCGGCTGTCGCTGCGCGTCATCCGGGCTACACTTACTCTTAAATCCAATAAGCCGTCTTCACCATCACCTTAGATGCCAACCCCATCAACCCCTTGACCGGCCCTGGCAACTCATGCGCCCCAGATTCAATCGCTTCATCCCTATGCTTAGCCTCGTCCGTTTCCATCTTCTGCAAAATAGCATAACTACGCTTATCATCCGCCGGCAACAAGGCTAAATGCTTTTCTAGATGCTGGATCACTTGGCGCTCCGTTTCGGCAACAAAACCCAAACTCCATTGATCCCCAATAATGCCTGCCATCAACCCAATGCTAAATGACCCCATATACCAAAACGGGCTCAAATAAGTCGGGTGACTATTTAATTCATCCAAGCGCTGTTTACACCACGCTAAGTGATCCCCTTCTTCTAAAGCCGCCGCTTGCAAATGTGCCTCGATCTCTGGCGTCTTCGACACCACACTTTGACCGTGATAAAGCGCTTGCGCACAAATCTCGCCTGCATGGTTTACCCGCATTAGACCAGCCGCATGTTTGCGCTGTTCGTCACTTAATATGGGCTCTTCTATCCCTTTAGCCGGATAAATCGCACCTGTTGTCTTAGGCGTATCGGTTAACGCTCGAACTGCCTGGTCTAAACCTAGACAAATTTTATCCATAAATGTGTAGTGACGTCGCATATTGCACTCAATAGTTGTTTTTACTAATGCAAATTATCTATATAATGCCCAACTATGTCCAATTCATTCCGATCAGAGCTAGTAAAACAACATGCCACCTTACCCGCACGGGTCATGCGCATGGAAACGCCGCATGGCGAAGTCATCACACCGAGCTTTATGCCGGTGGGCACACGTGCAATGTTAAATTACGTGACCACTGATGATTTGCATCGTAGCGGTAGTGAAATTATCTTGGGTGGTAACACCTATCACATGCTGGTCACACCTGGCATGGAAGTCATTGAAAAAGCCGGCGGCATGCATAAGTTTATGCATTGGCCTAAGTCTATGCTGACCGATAGCGGCGGCTTCCAAGTCCTCAGCCTGTCTAAAAATGGCAAGATCTGTATTATTGATGAAAATGGTGCACATTTTAAGCACCCTAAAAACGGTAAAATCATTCATCTGAATTCCAAAACCTCGATCCAAGCACAAAAAATTATCGGTGCCGATATTATTATGGCCTTTGATCAGTGCACACCAGAAACCGGTGGTCGAGAAGCAGCCTTAGCCGCGCTGGATAGAACCCATCGCTGGCTCGTCACCTCACGTGAAGAACATGAAAAACAGCCAAACTCCGCTTATGGTTTACGTCAGGCATTATTTGGCATTATTCAGGGTGGCAGTTTTAGAGATTTACGTGAGCAAAGCACTGAGTTTGTTTTGCAACAAGACCTAGACGGTATCGCTATTGGCGGTGAAGTGATTGGTTTTGATATGCCTAAGACCTGCGAAATCATTGATTGGATTAGACCCATGCTGCCAGACAACAAAGTCCGCTATACCATGGGCGTTGGTTTAAACCCGCAGGACTTAATTGATGTAGTCGCTAAAGGTATCGATGTATTTGATTGCGTGGCTCCTACGCGGAATGCGCGTCATGGCACACTTTATTACGGTCGTATTATTGAAAAAGACGGCTGGTTAGCCTTTGATAACCAAGGTGAAAAACCGCATATACATATCAAAAAAGCTATTTATGCAAAAGATGATACGCCAATCATAGATGATTGCGGTTGTTACACTTGCACCAATTTTTCCCGCGCTTATTTACATTATTTGTTCAAAGAAGGCTTGATTGCCTATTCCCACCTCGCTAGTTTGCATAATATTCATATGATGCAAAAAGTCTGCATAAAGATGCGTGAAATTATTATGGCGAGCTAGGGTGCAATCTTCCTCAATACACTGACGCCCAACAATACTGTCATTCCCGCATAGACGCACTACTGTCTGGTTAATCAAAATTCCTCGTCGTCCCGCGCGAAGGCGCGGGATCCAGAACAGGGGTGAGTTAAGCAGATGGCTTGAGATTAAGCAAAAAAAGCTTTTTTGAAATATTTTTTACAACATTACAATGTTGCAGTGCTCTGGATCCCGCGCCTTCGCGCGGGACGACGAGGAATTTTGATTAACCGGACAGTAGTGCGCCTTCGCAGGAATGACAGTGGTATAGCCCGTATTGCAATGCAGAGCTTTTGTGCAAAGCCCTGCTACAACGTCTGTCATAGATCAAACTCAAAGGACTAGCTTGATGAAATACTTCTCTTCACTACTAAGCAGCAGCCTAGGAAACGTGTTGGAATGGTATGATTTCGGCTTATTCGCTATCTTCTCCACGCTCTTTGGCAAATTATTTTTCCCCAGTGACGATCCGCAAACCAGCATTATTGCCACTGTTAGCATTTTCGCTATTGGTTTTTTATGCCGCCCAATTGGTGCATTAATCTTTGGCTATTTAGGTGATAAAACAGGCCGAGCAAAAACATTACGCTTGTCTATATTAATGATCACGCTCCCTACCCTGTTTATTGGCTTACTGCCCACCTATCAACAAATTGGTATTTGGGCACCGATACTGCTAATGCTAACGCGCATTTGGCAAGGTATTAGCATTGGCGGTGAGTACAGCGGCAATATTATTTATTTAGCAGAAAATGCGCCTGTAAAATATCGCGCTACATTTACAGCTCTAGCAAGCTCAGGTGCTAATTTAGGTATTTTATTAGCAGCATTAGTCGGTGCATTCGTGAGTTATTATTTTACGAATGAAATGTTAGCAGATTGGGGTTGGCGCCTTCCCTATTTAATTAGTGGCTTATTTAGTTTATTCATTTATAAAATTCGTTTGCATATGCAAGAGAGTCGGGTCTTTGTCATACTGAAGCGTCAACACAAGATTGTTAGTAATCCCATTAGTTTTGTTTTTCAGCATAATATTCCACAAATAATGCGTACATTAGGTTTGGTGTGTATGGGTTCTACTTTTTATTATTTCTGTTTCATATACTTACCAGTATTCTTTAATGCTAATCATTACCTTTCTATCCATCAAACAACCGTTAGTATTTCTATTTTAATCGCGGTTATGATGGTGATTGCACCATTAGCAGGATTTATTTCAGACCATATTGGTCGAAAACGAATGTTAGTATTTAATGCATTATTCATTACGCTGGGTATTATTCCAGGATTGTATTTAGCAATCACCTATCACCACCTCTTACTTCCTATGCTATCGCTTTTTGCTATTGCGAGCGCACTCGAGCAAGGCGTAACGAGTGCAGCCGTCGTGGAAAACTTTCCAACGCCTGCGCGATATACGGGTGTGTCATTAGGTTATAACTTAGGAAATGGGATACTGGGAGGAACAGTACCACTGGTTTGTGAATGGATAGCCTTTAAAACGCAGTTAGGTTTGGCGCCAGCGGTGTATATTGCGACATGCGCATTAATTACCCTACTGACAGTGATATTTTATATTCATGGAAAGAAAGAACCATCTAATGATTTAAATCGAATAGATAAAGGAATTCGCCACTAAGTTAAAGGTAGTGCTTGAAGAGCCATTGCACGAATGGGATTTTTTGGATATCACCCAACCGTTTGATGAAGCTATATTTAAAAAAGAACGAATACTGCGTGAGGCGAAAGAAAACAGTACGATGGTATATGCTGCACTATATTTAAATACAAAACTGGTAGAAGCATTTGATGCAATAGTGAATTCCTTACAGAATGGTCAAAACGAACCAGCGTTACAACCTCAAAATGCTTCGCTATTCCTCGTCGTCCCGCGCGAAGGGCGGGATCCAGAGCACTGCAACATCGTAATGTTGTAAAAAATATTTCAAAAAAGCTTTTTTTGCTTAATCTCAAGCCACCTGATTGACTCACCCCTGTCCTGGAT
>JBAQCP010000102.1:0-6290 GCA_049294295.1 Gammaproteobacteria bacterium
GGAATCTATTTATAACGATACTTCTGCTGTATGTTTGAAATGGATTCCCGCTTTCGCGGAAATGACAGTGGTGGCTCGCAATGAACGGCTATGAAATCTGCGGTGTTTGCGGTAAATCAGGTCGGGATTTGATGTCAGGTCTGATGCCGTGTTGTGCAAAGACTCTAGCAATGTTTTCATCGCTGAATTTGATAATATTACTTTCTAACAGACGGCTTTTTTTAGCGTAATCAAGTATATCATTTGCAATATTTTTAACGGATTGCTGACTGACTTGCAGCAAGTTAGCAGCATCAGCGGGTGCTTTGCGGACAGCCTGTAACGTGCTAATGGCTTCTGCATACTTATTCTTTAATTGTTGATAAGTCGCGTCACTCTCTTGAATGGATCCTCGAAAATCAGTGTAATCTTTAGAGATCTTGCTATGTTGAGCCATTAAATCTCTGTCTTGCGCATCATTTGCTTTGGCTAATGCTTGCCCTAAGCTTTTTTCAATATCACTATGCACTGCCATTATGTTTTTGTGTGCGTCTGTTAATCGAGCACCAGAGGTTGCCAGTTCACGTTCTAGTTTGATGACAGAGCTTAATGAGTTACCCGCTAAATGAGGAAACTTACCCTTGGCCAGTGTTTTTAAAATCAAATTATAACTACCGAATGGTCGGGAGGGGGTCGGGGTGGCCGTTGTTGGGGTAGGCGTACTCATCATCTTGCTCTCATTCTAAGTGCTTAGATCTAGTTTAGCACATTTCTGGCATTTTTAAGCCACTTGTTCAGAAAGTGTCTTTGGTTTCAAGTAGATAGGTGCAAAAGGAGCAGCCTGAACAAACTCTAACATGCCTTGTTTAAGCAATTCTAGTGTTGCTAAGAAGGTCACTACCACACCTAGTCTGCCTTCTTCTAGATTAAACAATGCAGTGAAGAGGCAATGTTCTTGGCCTTGAACGCATGCCAAAATATGCGACATCTTTTCGCGAACAGAAATAGCATCTAGTTTGACATGATGCTTTGCATTGAGTTCTGCTCGTTTTAATACATCCATTAATGCCCGCACCATTTCTTTCAGATCAACGGTGGGTAGGGGTTTGTCGACGCTAATATCGCTGCTGTCAGCAATCACCAAGAACGTATCTCGTTCTTCACGACATAGTTTATCGATATCTTCAGCAGCTTGTTTATAGCGCTCATATTCTTGTAAGCGTCTAACTAATTCAGCGCGCGGATCGTCTTCTGTGTTTTCAATGTCCGCAGGACGCGGTAGTAGCATACGAGATTTAATTTCGGCTAAAATGGCAGCCATCACTAAATATTCAGCGGCTAATTCTAAAGACAATTCTTTCATTAAGTCGATATATTCCATGTATTGCTTTGTTACCGCAGCAATAGGAATATCGAGAATATCTAAATTTTGTTTACGAATGAGATAAAGCAAAAAGTCGAGTGGACCTTCAAAAGCTGCCAAGAACACTTTCATGGCATCTGGTGGGATATAGAGGTCTTTTGGGAGGTCGACAATCGCTTGCCCATTAATGGTCGCAAACGGCAAACCAGCCGGATCCATGGGAGCGGCTTCTGGGGTTGCTTGTTCAGGTTGCGCTAGGCAATCTGTTTGTTCGGTTTCGGTGATCATAAGTGGTAATATACCCCGAATTACAATTTATATTAACTCATAATTAATGATATTTATGACAACCATACCTGATATTAACAAAGCAGTCAGTATATTGCAGCAAGGCGGCTTAGTCGCTTTGCCGACCGAAACCGTCTATGGATTAGGGGCCGATGCCACGAATCCCGAGGCTGTGCGCCGGATTTTTTTGGCTAAAGAGCGGCCAGAAGACCATCCATTAATTGTTCATTTGGCACATTTTGCACAATTAGGCGACTGGGCGCGGGATATATCGCCTGCAGCGCTTAAATTGGCTGAGGCGTTTTGGCCGGGCCCGCTGACGATGATTTTAAAAAAGCAGCCCCATGTGCTTGATATCGTGACGGGTAGCCAAGATACCGTTGGGTTGCGTATTCCGGGGCATCCGGTTGCTAGGGCTTTATTAGAGGCTTTTGGCGGTGGAATTGCAGCGCCCTCAGCCAATAAGTTCACCCATATTAGCCCAACTACTGCATCAGCAGTGTTTGATGAGCTGGGGGAAGAGGTGGATCTTATTCTTGATGGGGGAGCTTGTGAGGTCGGATTGGAATCAACCATTGTTGATATGACGAGTGGCCAGCCGGTTATTTTGCGTCCGGGTATGATTACGGCTGAGGCCATTGAAGCGGTATTAAACGTGCCTGTGGCCTCCGCTGCGATTGAAACTGCGACGAAAGTACCCGGCATGCACCATTTGCATTACGCGCCTATAACTAAGACTAGTCTGATTGAACATTTCGATATCCCTCTATTTTTACAAACGATCGCTGCTAGCGATTTGCCGGTTGTCTTAATGGTCAGAAACGTACCCTTGATACCGATGACCGACCAAGTCTTCTGGGTCAAGATGCCATCTGATCCAAAAGAATATGCGCACGACCTTTATCGCACGCTGCGCTCTTTAGATAGCCAGCAGTATCAGCGGATTATTATTGAAAATGTGCCAAATGAACGAAATTGGTGTGCTATTGCTGATCGTCTAAAAAAAGCGACGGGGTCTGTATGTTAGCGTTACTTAGTAAAGAAGAAACAGAAGTTACAATCAATGGGCCTGCGGGTGAGCTAGAGGTTATTATTGCTGAGCCTATTGGAAAAGATAGAAAGGCGCTAGGGTTTGTTTGTCACCCGCATCCGCTTTACGGCGGCACGATGACTAATAAAGTTGTCACGACCCTGGTTAAAACATTTCAACACCAAGGTTTGACGACCGTAAGATTTAATTTTCGCGGCGTTGGTAAAAGCGAAGGTGTGTTTGATCGGGGGTTGGGTGAGTTAAATGATTTATTTGCGGTAATTAAATGGGTGCAAAAAGAATATCCTACGCAGGAAATTTGGTTAGCCGGTTTTTCCTTTGGCGCTTTTATTGCGACGAAGGCGGCTACCATGTTAACGACTAAAGCATTAGTGACGGTTGCACCGCCTGTTGAGCGTTTTCCTATGAGTGATTTGTCACCTGTGGTTGATAAGTGGGTGTTGGTGCAGGGTGAGAAAGATGATGTGGTATCAGCGCCTGAAGTGTTGGCGTGGGCAGAAAGTCGAAAGCCTAGGCCTACGATTATTCGTTTTCCAGAGGCGGGGCATTTTTTTCATGGCCAGTTGGGTGAGCTCAGGGCGAAGATAGAGGATGCGTTGGGGTAAATGAGTAAACGTTTGCAGCTTGAATATTGTCATTCCCGCGTAGGCGGGAATCCATGTACAACGTTACTTTTGCTGCATGTTAGAAATAGATTCCCGCTTACGCGGGAATGACAGCATTTATTCCAACAAAAATTCCATCATCCTCGAAGATCTTTTTAAGGTTTGCGCCCTTTATCATTCTTTTCATCTTCGTCGGGGCTCATGTATTTTGCTGGTGTCACTCGTGCGTCATGGGCATGATGGTCTGGATTGCGCCATCCTTTATTGATTTTAAATGCTTTTGCTTTGATTCTTTCCAGCAGAGGTAACGGCGTTATTTTTTCATCTAATTTCTTTAACTCATTAAGAGAGTATTCGCTAGGATCTCTTAATGGAGGTTGAGCAGTATTATTGGGATTTTCTGTTATTTGTCTTTCATAGAGCTTCACATGACTATCTGTCACATCGCTCAGTTTCATTAAGCCTCTAAAATTAGAGAATCTGCTGATAGGGATGCCTTGCATTTTTGCGTGTAGCACCAATGCTGTCATGCAGGATTGTGGCATGGTAGGGCAATTTAACTTTAACTCTCCTGCACCTCGAGAGTCAGCTATAAACGCATTGATGACACCTCTTGCCCAGTTCATGATGATGGGGCTTGGGATGTTGATACCGGAATTCGATTTTTGATTTTTAAAATAAGGACTTTCGTTATCAAATGCTCCTAGCGTAGCGCTATCAAATAATAAATCGGCACGAAATTGTTTAGTGGCTTGATCTTCATATTGAACAGCACCTGCTTTGGCAAGCCCCCCGGATAAGTTTACTTCGTAGTAATGCACCGTATAGTCTGTGCCTTTAGGTAGAGGACTGGTTTGGTAGGGTGCGTCATTGCTGATGCTATCAACAGGCTTGGATGGGGATGTCAAATACGTCGCAATAGATTCTTCAGCGTCTTTCTTGTCAGAAAATGTTTCAGCTGGTTTGATGCCGTAGCTTAGTATTTTTGTTTGCGCGATCTCGAAATTATTCATTTTGGACAAAACATCCTTACATTTGTCTAGAATGTCGTATATTTTTTCGAGTTGAAGTTCGCGTTCGAGTTTGAGTTTGCTTTTTGATAAGTCTGCTTCTAGCTCTTTTATGTCTATTTCGACTTCTATTCTTAGCGCTTCCATTTTTGTTTCGAGGCTTTCTGTGAATTTGATAGCGCTATTCATGCCGTAGTATTCTCTTGCGCGAGCAGAGGCCGCTAGTTGGGTGGATAGCGTCACAAAGTATTCTATGCGCGTTTTGTAACTATCAATATTGGTTAGGAGATGTTGTTTTTCACGATCATTTAATTCGTATTCACCAATGTTGGTTTGATTACTCGTCGTTGCTGCTGCCTCTGCTTCAGATTCACTTTCTTCAGCGTCAACATCGTTATCATTGTCTTTTTCTAGGGATGGCTCATCATCGGCGCTAATGGTAGCCGTGTTCGCACTATTTAGGGATTGGCTATTTTCTGGTGCTGGTGCGGTCCCGCTGTGAATAGACATGAGTACGTCATCTGACTCTTTGTCGTCTTTGAGCTCATCTCGTTGTTCTTCATCAGCGAGATTAATCATAAATGCAGGGTGTTCATCGGTTGATATTGTTGAGCTCGTCTCAGTATTAGTAACTGGTTGCGAGGGGGCGCTGGAGCTTGTTACAGGTTTTTGAGCAGCAGCTCTCCGTGCAGCTTCTTTTTTGGCTAATAACTGTCTCACACCTTCATTTAGCGCCAATGCCTGTTGTCTCGCCTTAGGTGAGAGTTTGTCTTCTTCTTTAGCCTGCGCTTCAGTAGCTAAGAGGGTCTCAGTCGTTTCAGCGGCTTTTGTTAGTGTTGCTTCTTTTGGTGGTGTATTTCTTGAGCCGCCCATTGGTAACCTCGACTTAGGTAAACTGTAAATGTTAGTTAATTATAACCTATATAGGATTAAAATTTACTTAAACAACCCCCGCTTTAAATGAGAATGATTCTCAATTGTCTTGACAAAAAAAACAGAGAAAGGGATACTTGTAGGACTTAAAATAAGGAAGCGGTATGCAAATCAGCGAATTAAAGACTGGTCATAAAGTGCGCATTATTGCGATTGTCGGGGGTGAAAAAGCCTATCGACAGCGTTTAATCGCTTTTGGCTTGCTGCCAGGCACGGAATTTACCGTTTCCCGCACCGCTCCCTTGGGCGATCCTATTGAAATTCTCGTGAGAGGCGTTGCTCTTAGTTTGCGCAAGGCAGAAGCATCTATTTTGGAAATTGAGGATATCACCCCGTGAGTGATTGTTGCGATGTCGCAAATTGCTGTGATGTGAAGCTGAATGTTAACGCATCGCTTTCTATTGCTCTCATTGGCAACCCCAATGGCGGAAAAACGACTTTATTCAATGTGTTAACGGGCGGAAGTCAGCGTGTGGGCAATTGGCCAGGCGTGACGGTTGAGAGAAAAAGCGGCACTTACTCTTTTCAGGGTAATACAATAGAAGTGATTGATTTACCTGGTGTTTATTCTTTAACCCTACCGACTGCCACAACCGCAGTTGATGAATGTATCACAGCAGATTTTATTGCCAAACGCCAAGCGAATTTACTGATTAATATTGTTGATGCTGGTCATTTAGAGCGGCATTTGTACTTAACAACTCAATTGCTCGAAATGGGTGTCCCCGTTATTTTGGCTTTAAATATGATGGATGTCGCCAGGAGTAAAGGTATTGAGTTAGATGTAGAGGCCTTATCAAAAGAGTTGGGTTGCCCTGTTGTGGCATTAGAAGCTAATAAAGGCGCGGGCATTCAGCAATTGAAGCTGGCTATTGCTACTTTTAATGTAGATGGCATGGTGAATAAATCGTTGCCTTATCCTGAGGTGGTTGCAGCGTCGGTTAGAAAATTAGTTGAGTATAGCGAAAATAGCGCTGCTGTCATTCCTGCACCCAGCACTGTCATTCCCGTACCCAACACTGTCATTCCCGCGAAAGCGGGAATCCATTTCAAACCTGCCT
>JBAQCP010000103.1:0-1726 GCA_049294295.1 Gammaproteobacteria bacterium
TTCATCTAAAATATCATTTGTAATAGCCATAGGTTCATCCTTATTGGTTAGTACCTTCATTGGTTCTTTCAGACCCAATAATGATACTGGATTTATGGCTATTTACACACTAGAGCTGACACTCCCCGTATTAATGAGATACAAAATTATATTTTTTCTCATCGCTTCTGTATCAGTACCTTCAATGGCTGTATTTAAATCAGTTTTTATAGATCCATTTATGATCATCTACAAATACCCGTTATTAAATATAACTCAATTCTTATTGTTTTTAATTATATGCCAAATTCTTTCGTTAGCATGGGTTATGGTTCATAAAAGAATTATATTTGATCAGCCTTGGAGTAAGTACATTTCTTCTCTCGAAATTAATCGTCACCAGAATTTCTTGGTTGAATTGCTGATGTTGGTGATAATAAATATTCCTATCTGGGTGCCTTTTTTGATTGCTTCTGTGTTAGTTTCAAATATACCGAATGATTTTTCTTTAAAAGTACTAAATTATTTTAAAGCCGTATACTTTATTGAGCTTATATTATTTGTTCAGATGGCTTACAGTAGATTTAAATTAATCCCTTTAGTTATTTTAACAAATATTATTACAGCTATAGGTCTGTGCTATTTAGCAACCATGGGGCAATTAATTATCTTGATATTCCAGATAGTTTTTATGGGGGTTGGCATGTTTTATGTTAGGCCTCAGCATCTTTCTAGGGCAAGACAGATTAAGGGAACTATTGCAGAAAAATTGATATATAATAAATTTTATCCTGCATTAGTTATAACGGCTAAATTAATTAAAAATAATATATCACAATTTGGACTGATGAGTTTTGTTGCAATCTGTTTATTAACAAGTTCAATTTTATTGCTAACAATAACAGTAGATCAGGTGACAATTGCAAAAATAGCTGTAGCAATATTGTTTGCAGTATCCCTATGTGCCAGTAATGTTTTTAACAAGTTAAGTATATTTTTTAGTCAACTGGATTCTTATTTGTTATCACTTCCTGTAAATAATAGGTCTTTGTTTGGATCCTGGTTCATCGTTTCAATCATTCCTTTAGCCGTATTTTTTATTATCGTTTTATTATATTCAGTAGCCATGAGCTACTATTTAGTGGCATATGAGCTGGCAAAATCTTTTATTTTATGTATTTTATTACTGGCCATTAATTTTTATCCACAAATAAAATATCAGCGGCAGGGGATTTTTATATCATCTATTTTTATGGCAATTTTTCTTTATATTGAATACAGCTATGTATTCTTATTGGGCGGTTAATAATGATTAAGAACCTCATAATTGAAAATTTAAATAAGAGTTTTGGCGGGAAAAAAATTTATAATAATCTTTCATTTATATTTGATGTAGGTTGTTATGTATTTATAGGTAAGAATGGTGTAGGGAAAAGTGTGCTGCTAGATATGATTGCTGGGGTTGAGAGTCAAGATAGCGGCAAGATTATATTAAATAATGTAGGAATTAATAAAGATATTGCTTATAAAAAGCATTTATCTTATGTGCCTAGTAATCCTTTATTTTTTCCATCTACTACTGGAGATGATTTTTTAAGCTTTATATATTCAGTCAAAAATAAAGAGCTATGCTCGAATCTTGTGTACAGAGGTAAATTGACGAATTAATTAGGCGGTGTATCCTCATTAACTTACGAAGGTTAATGGATAAAATCCAAAGAGGAACACCACCATGGGCAAAGATAAT
>JBAQCP010000104.1:0-4479 GCA_049294295.1 Gammaproteobacteria bacterium
CGCTACGCTCGGGATGACAGTGGTGGCTCGCAATGACGGCGGCTTTAGCTGACGATAGTCGTTCATAGCTAAATCGCAACCCTATAATAAGGAAGTGTCATCATGGGAAAACAAACACCATTCTACGATTTGCATGTCAAAGCAAACGCCAAAATTGTTGATTTTGCTGGCTGGGAAATGCCGCTGCATTACGGATCACAATTACAAGAACACCAGCAAGTTAGGCAGCAGGCAGGCATGTTTGATGTCTCGCATATGGGTGTTGTCGATTTACACGGTCAAGATACAAAAGCCTATCTCCAGCATCTCTTAGCCAATAATGTTGATAAACTAGTTGACGGCAAGGCACTGTACACCTGTATGTTAAATGAAAACGGCGGTGTGATTGATGATTTGATTGTTTATAAAATAAACAATGATTTTTACCGCGTTGTTATTAATGCCGGAACGCGTGATAAAGATCTAGCTTGGATGCGTGATCACATTAAATCCTACTCAGTCGAGCTGACAGAGCGCACTGATCTCGCCATGCTGGCCATCCAAGGCCCCAGCATTCGAGAAAAAATCCCTCAATTATTCGCGCCACAAGATGCCGCATTAGTGGAAAATCTCAAGCCATTTACTTTTATGGCTAACCCTGCATTATTTGTTGCAAGGACAGGCTATACAGGTGAAGATGGATTCGAAATGATTTTCGAAGCGAAAGATGCAGCACACTGGTGGCAAGTATTATCAGACGCCGGTATTGCACCTTGCGGTTTAGGGGCGAGAGATACCTTGAGATTAGAGGCCGGTTTAAATTTATACGGCGCTGATATGGATGAAAGCGTGACACCACTAGAGTCTAATTTAGCTTGGACCGTCGCGCTGGAGCCTACTGATCGACATTTTATTGGTCGTCGCGCACTAGAACAGCAAGTCAAGCAAGGTGTGCCTCAGCGATTAGTCGGTTTGGTATTGGAAGGACCTGGTATCATTCGTAATCATCAACGAGTATCAAGTGAAATGAATGATGCAGGCGAAGTAACGAGTGGCGGCTATTCGCCAACACTAGAAAAAAGTATCGCATTAGCGCGACTGCCCGCAGCCGTAGCGGAGCAAGCGACTTGTTTTGTTGAAATACGTAACAAACAAGTACCCGCACAAATTGTCAAACCACCGTTTATTCGACATGGCAAAAAAGTTTTTTAGAATGGAGCAAGAAGTATGAGTAATATACCGGCACAATTAAAATATACCACTTCACATGAATGGGTAAAGCAAGAAGACGAATTTTTTACAATCGGCATTACCGATCACGCACAAACAATGTTAGGTGATTTGGTCTATGTTGAATTGCCAGAAGTCGATACCAATTTTGATAACGGCCAAGAATGCGCTGTTGTTGAATCCGTAAAAGCCGCTGCTGATATCTATTGCCCCATTTCTGGGGAAGTAATTGAAGTGAATGAAGCGGTATTGGATAACCCGCAATTAATTAACTTGGACCCTTACGGCCAAGGTTGGTTATTCCGTATTAAGCCTTTTGATAAGCCCGCAGCTGGTTTATTGAGCGCAAATGAATATTCTAAAGTAGTGGCTTCTGAAGCACATTAATTGGTGAGGTGATCCATGCCATTTATTCCTCATACTGAGCAAGATACAAAAGACATGCTCAATACGATAGGAATTAAAGACATCGAAACATTATTCGATGAAATTCCTGATTCACTGCGTCATGTATCATTAGATGATATTCCATCTGGTATTTCTGAGATGGAATTAGGTCGTTTAATGCGTATACGCGCAAAACAAGATAGTGGATTGTTATGTTTTATTGGTGCAGGTGCTTACCAGCATCATATTCCTGCCGCTGTTTGGGAAGTTGCCTCACGCGGTGAATTTATGACGGCTTACACACCGTATCAAGCTGAAGCGAGCCAAGGTAGTTTGCAGCTCATTTATGAGTTCCAAACCATGATGGCCAGTTTGATGGGTTTGGAAGTATCTAATGCATCGCTCTATGATGGTGCCTCTGGTTTAGCAGAAGCTATTTTAATGGCTGTACGTTTGGCTAGTAAAAAGCAGAAAACTAAAATTTTAATGCCTAGATCTATTCATCCACATTATCGCGAAACAGCGTATACCATTGTCAATCAGCAAAATATTGAATTGATAGACGTACCTTATCAAGCGGCAACGGGTAAAATCGATAGGGAAGCACTCAATCAATTAATGCGTGAAGACATTGCCGCATTAGTGATTCCGCAGCCAAATTTTTTTGGTGTATTGGAAGATGTTGATGACTTAACTGATTGGGCAGCAAGCAAAGATATTTTATCTATTGCTATTGTAAATCCTATGGCGATGGCATTGCTTAAACCACCCGGACAATGGGGTGAGAAAGGCGTTGATATTGCATGTGGTGAAGGTCAGCCGTTGGGTATTCCATTAGCATCTGGAGGTCCTTACTACGGATTTTTGTGCGCACGTAAGGCACATGTGAGGCAAATGCCGGGCCGTATTGTTGGGCAAACCATCGATCTCGAAGGCAAGACAGGCTATGTCCTTACTTTGCAAGCTCGCGAGCAGCATATTCGTCGCGGCAAGGCGACCTCAAATATCTGTACTAACCAAGGCTTAATGGTAACAGCATCCACGATTTACATGGCTATCATGGGTCCATTAGGGTTGCGCCAGGTTGCTGCATTGTCTCATCAGCGTACGCGTGAGATGCGGGACGAGCTCACCCAGATTGCCGGTGTTGAATTAGTTTTCGCATCGCCATTCTATAATGAAATTGTTATTCGTACGCATCAAGCAACCGAATATGTATTGAAAGAGTTAGCTAAGCGTCATATTCAAGGCGGTTTTTCTTTACATGCAGCTTACCCAGAGTTGGGGCATTGTCTGTTGTTATGCGCAACCGAAACCAAAAATAGTGATGATATTAAGCTGCTGGCTCAAAGCTTGCGTGATGTGTTAGAAGGGAGAAAATTAGAATGTCCGATTCCCGTTTAATTTTTACAGAATCAAAATCGGGTCGTTTAGCGATGTCGCAGTGGCCGGATCAAACGGCTGATGAGTGCAGTGATATTCCTGCGAACTTATTGCGTCAAGATACCCCGTGTTTGCCTGAAGTCTCTGAATTACAGGCCGTACGTCATTATACCAATTTATCGAAAAAGAACTTTTCCATCGATACGCATTTCTATCCATTGGGTTCTTGCACGATGAAATATAATCCGCGTGGCGTACACAAGTTGGCTTTTTTAGATGGTTTTATTGATCATCATCCTTTGTCATTAGAGGAAAATAGCCAAGGATTTATGGCGTGTGCTTACGACTTGCAAGAGATTTTAAAGTCAGTGACTGGTATGAAAGGCACGGCTTTATCTCCAATGGCTGGAGCGCAGGGTGAATTTGCGGGTGTCGCCATGATACGTGCGTATCACCTTGATCGTAATGATCTTGAGCGTGATGAGATGTTGGTACCCGATGCTGCGCATGGTACGAATCCTGCATCCGCCGTTCAGTGCGGTTTCAAAGTTCGAGAGATTCCGACAGATGCGGAAGGTGATGTGGATTTAGAAGCATTAAAAGCGGCTGTCGGTCCTAAAACTGCTGGCATCATGCTAACCAACCCGTCAACATTGGGTGTCTTTGAAAAAGAAATTCAAGAAATCGCTAAAATTATTCACCAAGCAGGCGGTCTGCTTTATTACGATGGCGCAAATTTCAACGCTATTTTAGGTAAAGTGCGTCCTGGCGATATGGGTTTTGATGTGGTTCATTTGAATTTACATAAAACCTTTGCAACTCCGCATGGCGGTGGTGGTCCTGGTAGTGGTCCTGTCGTTGCGAATGAACGTTTATTGCCGTATTTGCCGGTGCCTAGAGTCACGAAAGAGGGTGATAAGTATCGTTGGTTGACAGAAAAAGACTGTCCAAAAACAATAGGGCGTTTATCTGCGTTTATGGGTAATGCTGGTATTTTACTGCGTGCTTATTTGTATGCCCGTTTGTTGGGTAAAGAAGGGCTGCAACGTGTGTCTGAATATGCTGCCTTGAATGCAAATTATTTATTAGCGCGTTTGAGAAAGGCTGGTTTTACCTTAGCGTATCCAACGAGACGTGCGAGTCATGAGTTTATCATTACCTTGAAGACCGAATCTAAAACCTTAAACGTCACCGCATTAGATGTTGCTAAGCGTTTATTAGATTACGGCTTCCATGCGCCAACGATGTACTTCCCGCTGTTAGTGCCTGAGTGCTTGTTAATCGAGCCGACAGAAACCGAGAGCAAGGATGTATTAGATGCATTTGCAGATGCGATGATACAGATTTTAGAAGAAGCGAAGACAGATCCCGCTATTCTAAAAGGTGCACCGTATACGTTGCCTGTTCGTCGATTAGATGATGTAAAAGCCGCAAGAGAGTTAAACTTAGTATATCAGCAAGAGAGTTAAATGTAGCCCGGCAAATCTTTTGCCGGGCTAC
>JBAQCP010000105.1:0-4406 GCA_049294295.1 Gammaproteobacteria bacterium
CAGTACATTGAAGTGTATTACAATCGGGTTCGTCGACATTCCGCTATTGGTTCAATCGCACCTGAAGTGTTTGAGAATCAATTTAAAATTGTCGCATGACTGTGTCTACAAAGTCGGGGCAAGATCAACAATCAATTTTTTTCAAGGAAATATTTATTGTGAACGCAAATACAAATACCCCCCCAAGAGGAATGCGAGACATTCTGCCAGATGAAATGCGATTAAGGAGTGCCGCACTTACAGTAATTATTAACACTTATGAAAAATTTGGCTTTACCCAAATTGAAACCCCTGCGGTAGAAGAGTTAAGCCTTCTATTAAAAGATACGGGGAGCGAAAACACGAAGCTTATATTCTCAATTTTAAAACGCGGTGAAGAACTAAAAAAAGCATTTGATATGAAAATTGCGTTATCAGATTTAGGATTAAGATATGATCTTACCGTCCCATTAGCCCGATATTTTTCATTAAATCACTCAAAACTCCCCAGTGTATTTAAATCTATACAAATTGGACCGGTCTGGCGAGCGGAAAGACCGCAAAAAGGGCGATTTAGGCAGTTTTATCAATGCGACATAGACATTATAGGTGAGACTTCCTTTTGGAGCGAATTAGAACTGATTAATGCGAGCTCTAAGGCTCTTTTAAACCTAGGAATTAATGATTTTATAATTCAAATTAATGACAGAAGACTATTATCTGCTTTAATGTCTTTCTGTGGCTTTCCCGAAGATCAGCTCACTAATATCCTTATATCTTTAGATAAATTAGATAAAATTGGTATCGAAGGTGTTAAAAAAGAACTGCATGAATACCCAGTAGATCAAAGAAGCATAGAGCAACTAATAAAAGTTATTACAACCAACTATGATGCAGATAATAACTCGCTCAAAGAGCTGCAAGAAACTTTATATCCTCATATCGAACCTCAAGTGATTGATGAGCTCTGTATTTTAATAGAACAGATAAACTCCACCTCAGATGCTCTTTATAAATGCATCTTTAATCCCACATTAGTCAGGGGAATGGGATACTATACAGGGCCTATTTTTGAGATTACTTACAAAAACTATCCTTTCTCTATAGCAGGCGGCGGAAGATACGATAAAATGATAGGACAGTTGTCTAATAAAGAAGTACCAGCATGCGGAATATCTCTTGGCTTTGAAAGATTAATAGGCATTTTAACAGAAGAGCAACTCTTAAAATTACCCCAATTAGAAACCATTGCTCTTCTATACGACAAAGAAATCGAACCTAAAATCCTTGCTAGCACGATAAATAACATCAGGAAAAGTAATCAATATATTACCATATACAAGAAACAGAAAAATTTTTCGAAACAATTAAACAACTTATTAACCAACGGAATTTCTAGATACATGGTTGTAAATATGGACAATACTATTTCCGCTATTAAAGAAATAAAAGAAATATAATTCACACTGCTTAATAAAAAAACCGCAGGGCTTGTAAGCGTCGCTTCGACTCAAAAGGTAACCGAAGCCCTGATTCGTTAACTCATAATACGTAAGCTCCACCCGCTGCCAAGCACACAATTCTAAAATAGAGTTTTCCGCAGTCACTTTCTTTCTATAAGCAATTGGCACCATGCAATCAGATGGGTTGAGATAAATTCGGTGCAATTGACCATACGAAGCTGCTTTGGCAACCCTCAGAACGCTTGCCGCAATAAAGCGTGTCATACATATAAATCAAGTGACCAGCTCTGATTAACAACAGGCAAAGTAGCTAGCGGACGCCTTTCGCGTGTTAATGCCATACGCTTCTTCCTTCTAGGTAAATTGGGTCTACCTACATAAGGAGGCATTTAAATAGCGACCATCTCAAGGCTGCAGAAAAAATTCTGCTACATAATTGCTACAGCGTGAAGCCAAACGGGTTAAGGAGATTAACTAAGTATTTGATAATTAATTGGGCCGCGTTGGGATCGAACCAACGACCCGCTGATTAAGAGTCAGCTGCTCTACCAACTGAGCTAGCGGCCCGAATAATGGGGTGAATGACGGGGCTCGAACCCGCGACAACCGGAATCACAATCCGGGACTCTACCAACTGAGTTACATCCACCGTAAAGATTGCCAGAGAGGATCTCTCTGAAATTTATCGCGCCCGGCAGGACTCGAACCTGCTACCCTCGGCTTAGAAGGCCGATGCTCTATCCAAATGAGCTACGGGCGCAGCTTAAAACTGTTACTGGTTCAGAGACTCTATAATTCTTTCGGGGTAGAGGGATTCGAACCCCCGACATCCTGCTCCCAAAGCAGGCGCGCTACCAGACTGCGCTATACCCCGATTGCGTTTAGCAATTGAATGCGGATCATACTCATCTCTTTGAAAATCGTCAATGATTCTAATGCAGTTTATTGTATAATAAATTCAGAAAAATTAGCGGATGACTAAATGACAGCTCAATTGATAGACGGAAAAGCCGTTGCAGCTCTACTTAGAGCAAATATAAAGCAACTTGTTACTGAAAAATTAGCAGCAGGCTGTCGCCAACCTGGGCTCGCGGTCATTTTAGTCGGCGAAGACCCCGCCTCGACTGTTTATGTCCGTAATAAACGCCAAGCTTGCGAGGAAGCAGGCATTTTCTCCGCCTATCACCACTTACCCATTACTGTGTCGGAAAATGAGCTGATCGCGCTGATTGAAGCGCTAAACAATGATCAAAAAATTGACGGCATATTGTTACAGCTCCCTCTTCCCGCCCATATTGATACCGACAAGGTACTGGAATGCATCGCCCCAGAAAAGGATGTGGATGGTTTTCATCCCTACAACCTGGGTCGCCTAGCACAGCGCCGCCCTCTTTTATCTCCGTGCACCCCTAGAGGCGTCATGCTGCTACTGAATCACATTGGGCAAACTTACAAAGGCAAAGACGCAGTGATCGTAGGTGCCTCTAATATCGTAGGCCGACCCATGGCGCTGGAACTCCTTATGACGGGCACAACCGTCACTGTGTGCCATAGCTCAACGCTTGATATTTCTCGCCATATTAAACAGGCTGACATTTTAATCTCTGCTGTGGGCAAACCTGGCCTGATCAAAGGTGAATGGATCAAGGAAGGTGCGACAGCCATTGATATCGGCATTACTCGCCTAGCAGATGGCACATTAACAGGCGACATTGAATTTGCAGCCGCAAAAGAACGTGCTGCGTGGATTACGCCAGTGCCAGGTGGTGTTGGCCCAATGACCGTTGCTGTTTTACTACAAAATACATTGCTCGCTGCAAATTACTATTCAGGTAGCAATTCTCGCTGACCAATCGCGATGGGGAGCTCCTAGAGGGGAGAATCGCGATTCCCCCTCTAGGTGCAAGCAAAAGCTTTGCTTTTGCGCAGCATATAAACAAGGAAGGAGTTCCCGCGCTTTTAGCGGGAATTCCTGCTATGCGGGTTAACCATAATTGCAGGTTTCTCTTTGCCAACAGTATACTCAATCGAATCGAGCAATATGTGAAGGAGAGAGTATCGTGGCAGGGAATAGAGAATTTGTTGCAAGGCTAAAGCAATGCCTAGATGAATCAGGCACACCCACCAATGCACGCGAGCGCGCTTTGATTTTAAGCAAAATGCTGCATATCCCTAAACATCAAGCGTGGGGCTTTCTCGAAGGCCAACAAATGCCTGAACCACAAATTGTGGAAATGATTGCGCAAGAATTTGAAGTGGATCCTAAGTGGTTATCTGGAGATAACGCGTAACAGCTCTCATGACAACCTACAACAAATCAGCCAATTTATTACTGGTTTGCCTTAAACGCTGCGTTAACATACGAATGAGTTTTAATGTTAGGACGAGCCCTGCATAGGGCTTTTCTTTGCAAAGCAGATCAAATTTATGCTGATCCATGATAAGTAGAGTCGCTTTCTCTTTGACAATGACATTCGCAGAACAAGAACCCTGATCAAAAAAGGCAATTTCACCAAAAGCCTTGCCTATTCCTAATGTTTGCAACAGCTTCAATTCACCTGAAGCGGTCTCTTTAATGACATCCACTATGCCTTCACAAAGCAGGCAGAAGAAATCAGCATTATCGCCTTCCTGGATAATCATCGTACCAGGGGCTACGGTACAAGGGCGAAAATAGAAAGCTAATTCATCGACAACAGCAGGAGGAAGCTCTTCAACCCAGTTGGATATTTCCAAAAGAGTAACGGATGGTATATGCAAAGACTGCAGTAATTTTTGCTCTTCGAGGAACGCAAGCCTATCCATGCTTTAATACCTTTTCCGTTGAGTTGCTCCAGACTAACGCTGGTGTATGAGTTTTGCAATGAGAATTTTGGGTGGGTATGACGCAGAATGGAGACAATTGTCGTTATTGTGGCAAGAACCAGGCTAAAACGGCGGGAGTCATTGCGAGTCGTGTAGCCC